>MHZD01000157.1:3229-5355 GCA_001828645.1 Planctomycetes bacterium RIFOXYC2_FULL_41_27
AGGAAGGGCTGTCAGCGAACCCCCGCCGAGTTCGTTACTTAGTTTGGCTGCCCTTTCCAAAAGACGCGAGTGGATGTTGAAAATATCTCCGGGAAACGCCTCGCGACCGGGCGGACGCCGCAAGAGCAATGAAATCTGGCGATAAGACATGGCATGTTTATACAAATCGTCATATATAATCAAAGCATGCATACCGTTATCCCTGAAATACTCCCCCATAGCGCACCCGGCATACGGCGCAATGTATTGCAGCGGCGCAGGGTCAGAAGCAGAAGCTACTACAACAATGGTGTTATCCATCGCCTTGCTATCTTCAAGAGTCTTTACAACTTCTGCAACGGTGGACATCTTCTGCCCGATTGCCACGTAAATGCAATAAACTCCAGACTCGCGCTGGTTAATTATGGTATCTATAAGAATCGCGGTTTTCCCTGTCTGACGGTCGCCGATAATAAGTTCACGCTGGCCTCTTCCAATCGGTATCATGGCGTCAATTGCCTTGATACCGGTCTGCAGAGGCTCTTTCACTGGTTGTCTTTCAACTATGTTGGGGGTTGAACCCTCAATGTATCTAAAATCATCAGTAACAATAGTCCCTTTCCCATCAATAGGCTGACCCAAGGCATTCACAACGCGGCCCAATAAAGCCTTACCCACAGGCACCTGCACAATTTTACCCGTAGTTTTTACGATATCGCCTTCCTTAATCTTGACATCGGTACCCAGCAGGATCGCACCGACGTTGTCTTCTTCCAGGTTCATGGCTATACCGTATACGTTGTCAGGGAATTCCAGCAATTCACTGGACATACACTCATCCAAGCCATAAATACGCGCAACACCGTCACCGACCTGCATAACGTGTCCCACGTTTTCTAACTTTAATTTTTCTTCATAACCTTCAATTTCTTTTTTGATAATTGAAGTAATATCAGCTAATGACATATCCCTTACTCCTGTTCAAATTAAGCCTTCGGCGACTACATGAACTTAATAAATAACATGTAACAAGAAATTAAAAATGTCTAAGTGTTTTTTACTTTTTAATTATTCGTTTCTTGTTATATGTTATTCGTTTCTTTTGTAGCCGCCCGCTAACCCGCATAAATAAAATAAAAATTCCTATACATTAAATTAGGCCTTCGGCGACTATTTTTATTTGCATGTAGGGGCAATTTTTGCTGGTTCAATCGTCTTCGATTGAACCTAAACATTTTGCAATTTTCATAATTTGGCACTAACTTAAAATCTACAGCCCCGTTCAAAACTTATGGTTCAATCTGCAAGATTGAACCAGCAAAATGATTCCTATACTATTAACTTATGCCGTTCGCAATTCCAACAGCCTTGTCCTGAGATTTTTTAGTCTGCCCTCAATGCTGCCATCTACCATCGTGTTGCCGACTCGAATCATAATCCCTCCCAAAATCTGCGGGTCTTGAACAACCTCCATCTCCACCTTCTTACCGGTAAGCTTATCCAGGCGCTTCTTAAGGCTATTCGCCTGGTTTTCCGTTAAAGGAGCTACCGTCGTTACCCTGGCTTTAATGACACCTTTACTACTGTCAACCGTTTCTTTGTGGATTGCGGGAAGAAACTCCAGTATCCCTTCCTTTCTTCGATCCACAAGTAAATTCAAAAAGTTCATCATAAGATCGGAAGCCGACGCGCCAAAAACCTTCCTGATCAACTTCTTTTTCTCGTTCCGGGTAATCGATGGATGAAACAGGACCTTTTTAATGTCCGCGTGTTTTGTAATCACATCGCTGACCAACGCCAAATCTTTTTCAATTTGTTCAAACTGCTCTTTTTTTGCAGCCACTTCTAACAGGGCATTAACAAATGTAATTGCAACGCTCTTATCTAACACTCAATTCCCCTATTTCTTCAATAAAGTCATCGACTAGCTTTTCAGCCGTCTGTGCACTGATAGATTGCCGGATGAGCCTGGAAGAGGCTAAAAGAGAGAGCGTCACGACCTGATTCCTTATTTCAGCCAGCGCCTTCTTCCTTTCCTGATCGATCCCCTCCTGCGCCTTTACCTTCATCCATTCAATCTCTTCTTTGGCGCGCTTAATTATTTCTTCGCTAACACGACTGCCTTCATTTACGGCTTCCTGAATCCT
>MHZD01000157.1:5504-6099 GCA_001828645.1 Planctomycetes bacterium RIFOXYC2_FULL_41_27
GATATTTTTTGAGGATAAAGAGCAGTATGAGAAAGCCAACTGCCTGAATAATAATGGCCTTAAAATTAACACCCAAGCTATCTAAGATATCCAATTAAGTTCCCTCCCTCGCCTATTTAACAGCGTGTTGAATTAAGTCGAGAACAACGTCTGTCTTGGGCAGTTTTCCCAACAGAATAAAGGACATCATCAAGGAATAAATTGTTAACGATTCGATGAATGCCAGACCAATGAACATAACAAGCTGGATCTTTCCTGACATTTCAGGCTGCCTGGCCATGCCAGAGATAGCGCCATATACAGCAATGCCTTGTCCTACGCCACAACCACCTGCTGCAATTGCTACAAGAGCAACAGCTATTGCCAATCCTGCAAAATAAATCACAACTACTTCCTCCTTTCAAATTACGTAACAGTTCAGATCACCGCAGAGAACGCCGAGATCGCAGAGGTTGTTAGAGAATAGATAAAGAAATTATGCGGGGTTTTCCCCTCCCCCTTTATCCCCCTCCGTGAGGGGGACAGGGGGAGGAATCCGCATTTCTCTGCGTTCTCCGCGCCCTTTGCGGTGCACTATTACCAAATTACTTCCCTT
>MHZD01000157.1:6107-6458 GCA_001828645.1 Planctomycetes bacterium RIFOXYC2_FULL_41_27
CGCACAATTGCACCTGCTAACACAATGTTAAATTGTTCCGTTTAAGTCCCCCTTAAAAAAGGGGGATTAAGGGGGTTGTTTTTCTGGGCTATCCCCGTTTTCACGAGGACAAGTTTACAACCCCCTAGCCCCCTTTTTTAAGGGGGATTTCTTTAAGTACCCCTTTTTTAAGGGGGATTCTCTATGCCATACATCGTATAACCCGCTTAAATAAAATGAAAATTCATATACGATCGAGTTAACCCAACAAACCCTATGAACTCAATGAACCCAATAACTCTAATTACCACCTAATTTTTCGCAAGAGGGCGACCAAACTCACCCGCCGAAGAGAGAAGCTCCTGTTTTGGA
>MHZD01000158.1 GCA_001828645.1 Planctomycetes bacterium RIFOXYC2_FULL_41_27
TCCATTTCGAGTACAAAGGTATCCACTTTTTTGTCGAAATAGCTATAAGCAACCAGGGTTGGAATTGCAATAAAGAGACCAAATACCGTGGTTCTGATGGCCTCTGCAAGCCCGCCGGAAAAGGCCTTGGCCTGACCCAGACCCAGTTCTGATATAATTCCAAAGATATTTTCCAGTCCCAATACCGTTCCCAGCAGTCCTAATAAAGGGGCTACTGCGGTAATGATTTCCAGCACCAGAAGCCTCTTTTCGAGCGCCTTCGTTTCCTGTCGGCCAGCGGCTTGAATATCAATAAATTTCTCTTCCCGCGAGAGGTGGTTATTCATAAGGGTTCGTCTCAACAGATTTGAAAAGGGTCCTGGTATTACCTCGCATCTGGAAAGCGCAAAGGGTATGTCTTCCTGACTACGGATTGCCTCTATGGTCTGTATGATTTCGGGTCTTAATATCTTGTCCCTGCGGAGATTTATTGCCCTTTCGATAATTACTGCAAGTGATAAAATAGAACAAATTAACAGTGGTATCATGATAGGACCACCACCTATTAGCCATTCCAAGGTATTACTCCCTCCTAGAAAAAGTAGAAATTAAATTTTACATCAATTGATGGTTCCTTGATATCAAACGGGAAAGGGTTCAACGGCGATGCCTTTTCTATCGAAGATACAAGCCTAGAAGCAAGTTGGAAGTTCCCGGCATCATCCGCTATCTTTACATCGTCAATAGAACCATCGGGTAAGACTTTAAATTCTATAATGATCGGTTTATCGTCTCTCGTTTCCAGTTTTATCTCAGCGCGGGTCCCGTATCCAAGGAACCAATAGAGCGATATTCTATCACGAATATGCTTGAAATAAGAGGCATATTCATGTTTTTGTACGTTGAAAGACGGCGCGCCCGGGATTGCCGCATTGGATATCGTATCCTCAAAGAGCGCTGGATCTTTGTTTGCTCCTTCTTGCTTTGCATTGACATTAAAGGAGACCTTGGGTTTCTTCAACTCACCCGGACTTTCCTGCTCGTCCAATCCCCTTTCAAGTCTGCGTTGAGGTTCGACACCTGACATTTCCGATGAAGGCGGTGGTGCTTCTGGTTTAAACGCTGCCGTATCCAGTGTTTTCTTTGTTTCAGCAAGGTTTTCAGCCTTTATAGCATCCTTTTTTCGAATTTCCTCTTCTTGGAGCGACGATGACAATGATTCATCTTTTTTCTCAGTTTCTTTATTTATTTCGTCCTGTTTATCGGTAAACAACACCCCTTCGCTGTTTGGCAGCGCTTCCGCCGCCTCTTCCTGCACGATGCCGCGTCCGATGGTGAGCCGTTCCCTTTTTGGCGCTTGTGTCGTGGTTTCTGTTTTTATCGTTTTTTCTTGTTTTATTGTCTCCGCCTCCCCCGTCTTTTCCTTGTGTTCTTCAGATACCGTTTGGGGCTGCGGTATTTGAGGCTGTTTCGCAAGCTCTTCCTGCTTTTCTAACCCCTGGGGAAGGTTCGCAAATAGCGGCGGAGAATTTCTATTGTAAGGACTGTCCTCAGCGATAAACGCCTGTGCCGTGGTTTCCTGTTCTTGCGGCGGTTGCTTATCATCGCCAGGTAAGGGATTCCCTCCCGTGCCTAAGAGAGGCGCTTTGGAATGCCCTTCGGCATGGGGTTCGTTATTGACTGGTTGGTTATTGTCAGGGAAAGTGTCTTTTGCTACAGAACCCTTTTCACCGATTTTATCGGTATCAACATTTGTCTTCTCATCTTCTGTGTTATCGGCAGTATCGGTAAATATTTTGTACTTCTTTTTTTCAGCTTCTTTTTTTAGTTCATCTTCGTCCTGTTCTTGTTTGGTGTCCAGAGAGATATCTTCTATTTGTGTATCAGTATCCTCAAGTTCCAGCATAACTGCATATTCACTCGGTTCACGGATAAAGCTATCTCGAAGCGATTTTAAGCTGAAAAACTGATATCCTTGTGGAGACAGGAAGATGAGAATCCCGTGTATAGCGAGGGATGCGGCAATAAGGAATGGGAACAGGTTTTTATCGGAAAATGCTGTACGGAGTTTAGTGAACATATTTTAAGATAAATAGGTGAGTTATAATTTAAGCTCATATATCACTATGAGTGATGTTATGCATGGTATAAAGAGGTGAAATACTATCGTAATTTCCTTAAGTATCTTCCAAAAAAGTTTACAGCATAACCATTTTGTTGTCAATAAGAATCTCCTGGCGCGGCTACGCCGCAACCAATTAACGGAATAGTTCACCGCAAAGGCGCAAAGAGCGCAAAGGTAGTATTTTTTAGAAAGTAAAGGAATTTCAAACTGGTAGCGCAACCGTCTCGGTTGCATAAAAAACTTCCTAAAAAAGAAGTTTTACAGAGTAATACTATAGGTTGTGCCTGCACAAAATCCTTTATTGAAAAATATACGATATTATGATAATATTTTCTTTAATGTGAATCATAGCTATAAATCTGCAAAAATAAAAAAATATAATACAGACTTACCTATTCCTGGTTTTATTCCTCCACCTTGGAAAAGTAATCTTTTTAAGGCTTCATAATTTTTTATAATAATCAGGAAACCCATGAAAAAAAACGCACTTATTAGTGAATGTGCCAAGTTGCTGTCCTTTACAAGGCCATATTGGAGATTGATGGTATTTGCCATGATCAGTATGGTCATTTATACCTCGACGAGCGGCATCCAGATTTCATTAATCAAACCTATCATAGACAAACTGCTCAGAGGGGATGCACAAAAAATTACTGCCCTGCCAAGGATCGATATAGACCAGACCCCCCAGAAACATGAGAGCCCGTCACTCGTTAAACAGCTTAAAAAACAGGTATTCAACAAACTCAAATTCATAGAACCAATACAAAAACGTGCTACCAGTTCATTTACGAGCATCGGTATTGTGATGGCAATCCTTGCCCCCATTATTTTTCTATCCTGCTATTTTCAACAATACTTCAGAAGTCGTGTCATGTGGGCCGTGATTGTGGATATTCGAAACAAGGTATGCGATCACTTGCTTCCCCAACCCCTGAGTTTCTTCGAAAATAGAAAGAGCGGCGACCTGCTGTCCAGATTAACAAATGACATTGCCGTCACTCATTCAGGGCTTGCCATCCTTTTTGATGAAATACTGCTTCAACCCATGAAGTTGATCTGCGGATTGGTTCTGGCATTTTATTTTAGCTGGAAGCTCTCCTTGTTGACCTTGATTGTCTTTCCCATCATATTCGTTCCTGTGCTGATAATGGGTAAGAAGATCAAAAAGTATGGGAAGGGGAGTCTGAAGCATCTTTCCGACCTTACGGATGCCATGCGGGAAATGTTCGCAGGCATTAGAATTGTGAAGGCATTTAAGATGGAGGCCGAAGAGAGCCGTGAAATACACGACATCAGTGAACGATTCTTCAGAAAGAGGTTGAAAATGGTCAAGGCAAAGGCTCTCAATACCAGCACCAGCGAGTTCGTCTATACCCTGGGACTCGCCGCCATCGTCATGCTGGGCGGTTATGTGGTCATGTCTAAAAAAATCACGCCGGGCGAACTCGGCGGGTTTATTACTGCAACAGGTTTTATGGTGATTACCGCCATCAAAAAATTGGCAAAGAGCTATGCGAGTCTGCAGGAGTCTCTGTCCGGGGTAAACAGGGTTTTTGAACTATTCACAATAGAGCCTACTATAAAGGACGATCCGAAAGCCGTAACGCTGGAGAAAATTGAAGAAGGCATTTGCTTCAAGAATGTGAGCTTTTCATACGATGGCAGCAAAGAATTTATATTGAAGGATATTAATCTTACCATCCATAAAGGAGATGTACTTGCAATCGTGGGTGAAAGCGGTGCAGGAAAATCAACCATTATAAACCTGATACCGCGTTTTTATGACACCGTCAAGGGCAGCATTGAGATTGACGGAACAGATATTCGAAAGATTAAACGCGAGTCGCTCCTCGAACACACTGCAATTGTTGCCCAGCAGACATTCCTCTTCAACCGCAGCTTTTATGAAAATATCCTTTATGGGAGAAAGAATGCCACGTTAGAAGAGGTTCAATCTGCTGCGAAGGCCGCTAATATTCATGAGTTCATTATGAGTCTACCTAAGGGCTATGATACCGTTGTGGGCGAACTGGGGGTAAAACTATCAGGAGGTCAACGGCAGCGGATCGCCATCGCCCGTGCCGTATTGAAAAATGCACCCATTTTACTTTTAGACGAAGCGACTTCATCCCTGGATTATGAGTCTGAAAAACTGGTACAGGATGCGCTAAACAACCTTATCATTGGAAGAACGACCGTTATTGTCGCTCATCGTCTTTCTACCATACAACATTGTGACAGAATCGTTGTAATGAAAAAGGGGCGCATCGTGGAGGTCGGGAGTCATGAATCTCTCATGTCCGGAGAGGGAGAATACAAACGCGTTTACCAAATGCATGTGGATACGATTCAGTCATGAAAGTACTTGTAATTGGCTCGCATGGCATGCTTGGCAGTGACCTCGTCAATCGGCTATCCAATCTCTCTGACCAAAAAAATCCGGGTAATGAAGTTATTGCAGCGGACCGTGAGCATGTGGATATCACGCACGGTGAGGATGCCTCGAAATTTATTGCTCAAGTCAAGCCGGATGTCATTATCAACTGTGCCGCATTTTCGAATGTAGATGCATGTGAGACACAGATCTCTGAGGCATTTGCCGTCAATGCCAGCGGAGCGAGAAATGTTGCGCTTGCAGGAAAACTAACAGGGGCGAGGGTCATCCATATCAGTACCGATTATGTATTCGACGGCATGAAGAATGAGCCTTACCTCGAAACCGACACACCAAATCCCATCTCAGTATATGGCAAATCAAAACTCGAAGGAGAGCTTGCCGTGCAGGAAATAGGCGGTAATTACGTTATCATCAGAACGGCATGGCTTTTTGGTCCCTATAGAAATAATTTTGTGACCACCATGCTGGAACTGGGAAGGAAAAACCGTTCAGTGTCCGTCGTTACCGATCAGCACGGAAGTCCCACGTATACCACAGACCTTTCGGATGCAATACGAACTGCTATCTCGAAAGACCTCCGGGGTATATATCACGTGACGAACTCGGGAACGTGTTCACGCTATGAGTGGGCACAGAAGATTTTTGAATTAACGGGTAATCAGGTATCCGTCCTTCCTCTAAAAACCGCAGATTACAAACGCGCCGCCAGGGTTCCCCCGAACTCTTCCCTGGACTGTACAAAATATGCCACGACAACCGGCCAGAAAATGAGACCATGGCAGGAGGCTTTAAGGGAATATATTTCCAAAGCTTTGCGGTAAAAATGGAAAATGCTGTAATTATCTTCCTCAAATATCCTGAACCCGGAAAGGTAAAGACCCGCCTGGCAAAGGATATCGGCAATGAAAAGTCATGCGAGATTTACAAATTACTTGCAGAAGGCATCATTAAAAACGTTGCCCAAAATAATTTAAAGACATATGATGGACATATCTTTTTCACACCTGCTGACAAAGAAAATGAAATTAAGAATTGGTTAAAATCCATCATCGACAATGAATGGGCATTTCATATACAGTACAGCCCCCAAAAAGGTAACACTCTCGGCGAAAGGATGTCCAATGCCTTTCAGCAAACGTTGCAAAGAAAAGATTGTAAAAGATGCATAATCATAGGAACAGACTGTCCTGAGATAGATGCAACACTGATTGAAAGCGTCTTTGAGATTTTAAAGGAGAAAGATATTGTTATCGGACCGTGCAAGGATGGCGGTTACTACCTATTAGGCATGTCAGGATTTGTCCCTGATCTGTTTGTAGATATTGACTGGAGCACAGATCAGGTATTTATACAAACGATGGAAAAGGTACAGAAAAACAATTTATCTTGCAGTATTCTAAAGATATTAACTGATATTGACACACAGGAAGATTTATATCGCTATAAATCTATAACAAACCCGTCTTTTCATCAAAGCCGCACATGACGTTCATGTTCTGCACTGCCTGTCCTGATGCGCCCTTTATGAGGTTGTCTATGGCTGAAATGATGATGATACGATTTTCGGTGACCTTTGCGGCAATATCACAAAAATTGGTGAAGATCACGTCCTTCGTCCTGGGCATCTCGTTGCCTTCTTTAAGGCGAACAAAGGGTTCTTTACCGTAAAATTCCTTGTAGAGTTTATGTACCTCATCATCATGTAAGGGCGAACGGACGTTCGCCCCTACAACTTTTGGTTTGGCATAAATTGTACACAGGATACCGCGATTCATTGGAATCAAATGCGGGACAAATTGGATAGACACTTTTTGGTTTGTTTTGATAGAAAGTATATGTTCAATCTCAGGGCTGTGACGGTGACTCCCAACGCTGTATGCCTCGATATTCTCGTTACATTCGCAGTAGTGCGTATCTTCCTTTGGCTCTCGCCCGCGCCCTGATACACCCGACTTGGCATCCACAATGATATCTTCTGAGTGAATAAGCCCCTTTGAAAGCAAAGGTGCAAGCGCTAGAATAGTCGCCGTTGTATAACAACCAGGATTACCCACCAGATTGGTCTTTTTGATTTCGTTCCGGAAAAGCTCTGGGAGGCCGTACACGGCGGTCTCTATTCCCTTACTATCCGTATGCTGTGCCTTGTACCACTTTTCATAAAGCGATTTATCACGGAAACGGTAATCGGCGCTAAAGTCTATAACCTTGATTCCGTTGCCCGCAAAAAGCGGGACATACTGCATGGAAATAGTCGGCGGCAAGGTAATAAAGGCTAGATCAATATCTTTTGGCGCTTCCTTCTGCTCAATCGTTTCACATGTTAAATCAAGCAGATTTTTCAAAGTTGGGAAGATATCAGATATCTTCGGACGGTCAGTCCTTCGCACACCGAGATAGGTAATTTTTACCTCTGGATGACGCAGGAGGATTTTTATAAGTTCAAGGCTTGTGTAGGCCGTGGCGCCGATAATTCCTACTTTTAACACCGTTGTGTCTCCCAATCCAAATGGATTAAAAAACAATCTCAATTTGCTTTATAAGATTTCAAATTGCACATATTAAATCACAATTTCTTACGATAATGAACTAAAAATCAATTAAGCATTCGGCAACTTCTTATGCCACTAAGACACAAAGCCACAAAAAAACCTTAGTGCCTTGGTGCCTTTGTGGCTAACTTTGAAATTCCTGTGCATTAAACTAGACTGCCTTCAGAAGCAGTATATTACCCACAAAACATGCTAAAAGACACGAATATAATTTCGTATGTTTCGTGTCTTTCGTGGGTAAATTAAAATTCCCAAAGGTAAATTTCGTTTGCTTTCTTTATACTATGTTTTAGAAAATTCATATTTAATAGGGAGAAGACGTTCAAGTGGTACATGCTTTGAGGCATCCAGAATCTCTATGCCTATAATCCTGTCTTCTTCCCCGATATCTAAAACAATATCTTCAGTAACTCGCCGGTTAATGACATCCTGTTTCCTGTCGTCAAGTCTGATATAGAGAATGTCCGTTTTGTCATTGTAAGTAATGTTCATTTTGCCTCCTCCCACTTCCCATAAAATACGTACACGGTAACAGTCACCATTCTATCTCCTTCAATAGTATAGAATACCTCAACCCTCTTTTGTTCATAATATCTATTATGACGATTTTCTTTGAACTCATAGACCTTCGCTTTCCCTATCCTTCCGTATTTAGCAGCGACAGAAAAGCCTGTCTGAATTACATCATTAATTTCTTCCTCACTCGTGCCTCTTTCTTCTGCTCGTTCTAGCGTATGTGAATCTATCTGGATTTTCATTAGGTTACATCATCCCGCTTATTGTCTCACAGGCAAAACCTCTTTGCAAATAATCTTTACAGCAATAAATAATGCCGTGTTTTTCTATCAGCGTTCCGCGCGCAGCCGTAGTTGCCGCCGACACGAATATAATTTCGTATATTTCGTGGGTAAACTAAAATCCCTAAAGATAAATTTCGTTTGCTTTCTTTATATAAATATTACACTTCTTTCTTTGAAAATTGGTCATATACTCCGCTAACAACCCCCGGCACAAAAGAACTCCAAAAGGCTTAAATATTCGTGTAATCAGTTAGTCTTTTGTGCTATGTTAAATGACGTGAATTACCTTTTTTGCTTTTCTTAAATGTTTGAATTTCTTGGCTACAAGCGCAAGCTGCTCTTTCTCAGAGAGCGTAGACAGCTTCTGTCCTGCATCTTTTTTATAATTCATCATCTTTACCACGAATTCTGACTTTTGTTTCTTCAACAATCCACAAATGTCGTGTTAGAGGCTCACGGTTAAAAAGAGGTAGAATACTGCGAAATACTTTAATGATGTGACTTTTTGAATGGACTCTAACCCTTAAAACTATAATCCCTGAAAATTCTTCAGGTGCATACGCTCTAATATCGGAAAAATCTGTATCCAAAGTGATCAGGGCACGATGTTCACTTTTACACACATTAATGAGAAGATGGTCTCTTGCACCTTGCAATTGTTGATTATTTACAGTTATTGCGTCATGCCCAGCATCATTAAGCAGCTCCGCAATTTCAATCGGCAGATTTTCGTCTATTTTAAACTGCATAGTAACTTATTCCGGTACAGATACCAGTCTTTCACGAGACAATTCGGCAGCATAGGATATGGCTGCTTTAATATCTTCAGACTTTAGCGAAGGATAACTCTTTAAAATTTCGCCCTCACTAATGCCTTCTGCCAGGTTGTCCAGTATAACCGATACCATAATACGAGTCCCTTTAATA
>MHZD01000159.1:0-348 GCA_001828645.1 Planctomycetes bacterium RIFOXYC2_FULL_41_27
TTCTATCCACCGTTGATACTCAGCGGGGAGTTGTTTGGGATTTTTGATAAAAGCTATAAAAAGTTCTTCCAGGAACCGCTTCGCCTTGTCTGACATCCTAGCTACCCGATAGTGCTGATATACGTTTTTAAACAGGAAATTCTGAAGTTTCTTCTTTTGTTCAGATAATGCAGGAGAAAAGGATACGATCAGGTTGGGATGATTTCTGACGTCTTTAACAGTTTTAATACCTTCATGCTTAAGCCTGGATAGGGTGTTCTCTAATAGGTCGGTGACTTCCGTATTGATCAGTGTTCTGATCGTTTGAGCGATTAGTATGTCATGGTTGCTAACCGCATATTTTTGTTT
>MHZD01000159.1:369-5608 GCA_001828645.1 Planctomycetes bacterium RIFOXYC2_FULL_41_27
CCACAGGTCAACTGATTGCAAATCTTCGTCTGTAATAATGCCTGCCTTCAGGCTGTCATCCAGGTCATGATTATCATAGGCAATGGAATCAGCCTTGTCAACGATCTGGGCTTCCAACAGCGGTTTTTCGTTGATATTATATTCCGTTGTGGTGGATGTATGGTCGTAAGGAGAAGTATGTTTTACAATGGATTCCTTGAGTTCCCACGATAGATTAAGACCAGGAAAGTCCGGGTATTTTTGCTCAAGGATGTCAACGACGCGCAGTCCATGAAGGTTGTGTTCGAATCCCCCATGCCCCTCCATCAACTTTTTCAGGGCATCTTCTCCTGAATGCCCAAAGGGTGTGTGACCCAAATCATGAGCGAGCGCAATAGCCTCTGCGAGGTCTTCATTGAGATTCAGGGCGCGGGCGATGCTTCGGGCAATTTGCGCGACTTCGATGGTATGGGTTAATCGAGTCCGGTAATAATCCCCTTCGTGATTCACAAAGACCTGGGTTTTATATTCTAAACGTCGAAAGGCTGTAGAGTGAATTATGCGGTCCCGGTCTCGCTGATAGATACTGCGATACTGATGCTCCTCCTCCGGGTATTTCCTTCCCCTGGAATCCTTGCTTTTCATGGCATAAGGGGCAAGTTCTCGCTCTTCTCTGTTTTCGATTTCTTTACTTGTTAGCATAGTAAAAATAGTTACATTTTGGACACAGATAAACACAGATTATCATAGATTAAGTTAGTCCCCCTTACCAAAGGGGGATTTAGGGGGTTGTGTTTCTTCCTGAATTATTTTACAACCCCCTTACCCCCTTTTCTAAGGGGGATTTTACGCTTAACACCATCCTAAAAACCGCATGAATAAAATTAAAAATTCCTATACAATTAAATTATTATCGTTCGACTGAGCACTCACGACGAAGTCCGTGTATTTCTGCGAAAATCTGCGCCCGGATTGAACCAGCGAAATCTTTTTCGTTTGTGTCCATTTGTGACAATGCGTGGCTAAATAACTACAGATGTTTTTTGAATTCTTTGTAAAGGTCATCCAGAGATTGTGGAATGACCTTTACGTCAGAAACAACAGGCATAAAGTTTGTATCACCGTTCCAGCGAGGTACAATATGGAGGTGGAAGTGACCAACAAGGCCAGCCCCTGCAGACTTTCCTAAATTAATGCCGATGTTAAAACCCTCAGGTTTCATTATTTTTGTGAGGAGTTCTTTCATGTCTCTTGTCAGTTCCATAACTTCAAGCATTTCCTGTCCGGATAGGTCGGAAATATCTGCCTTGTGCTTGTTGGGCGCTACCATAAGATGTCCGCTGTTGTAAGGATATTTGTTCAGGATACAAAAGCAATCTTTCCCTCGATGCACAATGAGGTTTTTTTCATCCCGATTGTCCTGAACTGCGTTACAGAGAAAACATCCGTTCTCGTTTGAATGCTCTTGAATATATGTGATGCGCCAGGGCGCCCAAAGGTTTTGCATTGTTTGATTACCTAAACAAAAATTTGATTTACGATTTTAAATCCCAAATCCCAAATCGTACATCGTAAATACAATATTATCCGCATCCAGTACATGTCGTGGCCGTGCAGCTACCACAGCCGCCGGAACTTCCCTGAGAGGTAGTATCATTTCCACCACCTCCCACAGACATCCCAAACACAGAAAATATCTTGTGGATATGATCGCTCTGGCAGGACGGACAAAATAACTTTTTCCGTTCCGATGCGCTCCGAAAATATTCGTCAAATTTTGTAGTGCACTTATCACATTGAAATTCATATATTGGCATAAGTAATACTCCATTCGTTTCACCGCAAAGGCGCTAAGTACGCAAAGGGTGGTACAAAAAAAGAAGTTGGGAGGTTGAGGGGTTGAGAGGTTAAGCTTATTTCGATTTCCCACCTTCTCATTTTCTCAACCTCTGCTTTCCTTCCTTTGCGAACTTTTGTGTCTTTGCGATGAATTATTATTCTTTATTTACGGTAAATAAGACAGGGGGTTAACAGGTTTATCTTTTACGTATATTTTAAAATTGATTTCAGGTGGTTTGCCTGTGCCTGCCTGGCTAATACTCGCTATAGGCTGTCCCTGTTCTACATAGCTGCCTTCTCCTACCATGGGATTACTACGACATCCGTATATGGTGCGAGTGCCTCCATCGTGTTTAATTACGATGACAAGCGTGCCATCGTCAGCACCCGTAATGGCCTCGACAGTGCCTTTTTTAGCAGCAACTACATTTTGCCTTGGTTGGGGCAGGATATAGATACCCATATTTTTAATACCGTTTCTTATTTCATTAAATTGCGATACAACCTGTCCCTTTACAGGCCAGATAAACCCTTTTGGTGATACACCACCAGTTACGTTGCTCACTGGTGCATAGCTTGAGTGTGCTGCGGAAGAGGTATAAGATTTTCCGGAATTAGGGATGGTAAGTTTTTGGCCAACTTCCAGGTCTTTTGTATTCGTTATATGATTGACTCTTAGGATTGTTTCGACTGATACTCCAAAACTTTTCGATATGCGCCATAAAGTATCTCCTTTTTTTACAATGTAGGTCGTTTTTCCACCTGAAATAGGGGGCTGATATGCCGTGGTAGATTTCACGTCTTCAATGGTTTTGATTTCTCTTTCAAGTTGCGCCGGTATCCTTGCCTTTGTGGGTTGAAGGGCACAGCCACCCATGAGAAGCGATAAAAATATACTGCCTGGGATAGCGGTGTTTACGAGAAAATATTTTTTCATGATAATTGGTGATAAATTCTAACAGCGCCTTCAGGTAAATTCAAGAATTTTCGACTAATAGCGCTTGACTATCTCAAAAGTAGCGATTGCTATACTCCCCTCTATCAAAAAGCTAAGTTCAAAGAAAAAAGTTGTTGGGTTTTGTCTTTTAAAATCCAACCTAATTTGAGCAAATTATTTTTAAAGGTAGGATTGATGCCCTGCCTGTCTCAATTCTTCAACCAATTTTTTTATCTGCTCGGCTTTTTGCTTGTGGCATATAAGTGTCGCATCTTTTGTATGAACGATAATCAAATCTGTTGTACCGATGGTTGTTATCAGGTGTTGTTCATTGTTTACGATAATACACGAATTGGTATCCATTCCATGATGCATGCCCAAGACTGTATTTCCCAAATTGTCTTTTTTATTCCAGCGTTCGATGGCAAACCACGATCCAACGTCATCCCAGGTAAAATCCACTTCAATAACGATAACATCTTTTGCCTTTTCCATAACTGCGTAATCAATTGAAATCTTCTCAAAGGCTTGATATTCTTTTTCGACGGTAGTCCATTCAAACTCTGTCCCCAATGCAGCGCCGATCTTTTGAAGTCCCAGCGCTAATTTTGGCGTATATTTCGTGAGACATTCTAGTATTTTAGCTGTTTGCCAGACGAAACCCCCGCCATTCCAGTAATATTCGCCGGTATTAATAAAACGTTGTGCTGTCGGCTTGTCTGGTTTTTCCTTGAATGATTCTACTTCATAAACGTTAAAACCATTTTCTTCCAATAACCGTTTACCACGCTGAATATAGCCGTAACTCACGGAAGGTTCTGTGGGTTTAATTCCCATTGTAAGTAATGAGTTATTTTTGTTCACAATATTCATAGCAGTTTCAGCCATTTTCAGAAATCGGCTTGCAGGTTCTATCACATGATCTGCTGTCATAACAATCATCACGGAATCAGGAGCCTTTTTATGGATGATGGTTGCGGCTAGGCCTATACACGGCGCTGTATCTCTGCCTACAGGTTCGGCAACGATATTTGCTGGAGGGATTTGAGGTACCTGTTTCTTTATCTTTTCTTTATGTAATACATTGGTAACGATAAGGATGTTCTCAGGCTTAAATAAAGGCGTTATCCGGTCAATGGTGTGTTGAAGCATGCTCTTCTGACCAACTATGCTTAGGAGTTGCTTGGGGGTGTCTTCGCGGCTCCAGGGCCAAAAACGTGTCCCGCTTCCCCCCGCCATAATTACTGCATATTTTAATCGCATAGGAATTTTCATTTTCTAAGCTGGTTTGCAGACGATAGCATGCATAAAATCCCCCTTAGAAAAGGGGGCAAAGGGGTTGTAAAGAATTCTAGAAAAACACAACCCCCTGAATCCCCCTTTATTAAGGGGGACTTAGTAGGACTAACTTGAGTTAATATTTTTAATCAGAATAAACATAGAGTAACATTGCAGAAATTGCAACAACAGCCGTCTCAATCCTCAATATCGAATGACCTGCGCTGATGGGTATACAACCTGATTTCTCTGCCATTTCAATTTCACTGCTGGTAAAACCACCTTCAGGACCTATGAGGCAAATGATTTTCCTTGCCGATGGATGTTCAGTCAATACACTTTTAAGCGTTTTGGTATGAGTATTTGTACATGCAATGAGCAAGAGGTCGTAGTCGCAAACGGTTTTCATTAAGCCGTCGAAAGACATTACATCTTCTATTTTGGTCAAATAATTTCTTTTGCACTGCTTCGATGCCTCAATCACGACCTTGTTCCATTTTTCTATTTTTTCTGCGGATTTATGCCAAATATCGACAATGCTCCGTTCGCAGTGGAGGGGAATTAACGTCTTTATGCCCAATTCGGCGCATTTTTGAATTAAAAATACCGAGTGCTTCCCTTTAGGGATGGAAAAAGCTATCGTAATGTCAACGCTTGACTCCCTATCAACCTTTCTCGTTTGTTCAATAAATACCTTTAATTTATTGTCCAAGATTTCGGTAATGTTTGCAAGGTATTCAATCCCTTTCCCATCAAAAAGAGTAATTTTACTTCCTGGTTTTGCACGTTTGACGTGTAAGATATGGTGAGCCTCCTTACCATCAATCCATATTTCATGGACTGTAGGAGTATACGGTATGTAAAAACGGTCTTGATGCATTTATACGGTTACAGTATGCCTGGTAAGGCTTCGCTCTCTGGCAAAGTTGATTATTGTCCGATTTGGACAGACCTCCACACATTTTCCACAGGAGGTGCACTTATTATAATCAATTACTGCAAGATTATTTTGCACATGAATAGCATCGTATGGACATATTTTTTCGCACTGTTTACAGGCAATACAGGAATCCTGACAAATCTTCCTGGCAACTGCGCCTTTATCGAGCGACTTGCATCGTACATGCACCATCTTGGATTCCGGCACTATGCTGATAAGCTTCCTGGGGCAAACGGCAGCACACTTTCCGCAGGCAGTACAGCGCT
>MHZD01000160.1 GCA_001828645.1 Planctomycetes bacterium RIFOXYC2_FULL_41_27
TCGAAGAGGCGCTGACTTCTGCGGGATATTCCAATATGCTTGAACAGGGGTTAGAGTCTGGAATGGAATATCAAACCGTTAAGATCGCTTTCAATTCACAACAAAATGAAGAAGCTATTAAAAGCGCCATTAAAAACGCATTTGAAATGCCCAATCCACTGAAAAGGGTTGTAAGTATTGGTGCCACTGTTGCAGGTGAGATGAAAGGCCGTGCCATTTTGGCTGTAATCTTCTCTTGTATTGCAACAATATTCTATGTGTGGTTCCGTTTCGGGGATTTTAAATTTGGTTCTGCTGCAATTATTGCGGTAATCCATGATATCCTGATTACCTTGGGCGCTGTGGCTGTTGCAGATTATTTGTTTGGAAATATGAAAATAGATAGCGCCATGGTTGCTGCGTTTCTGACTGTGATTGGTTATTCCCTGAATGATACCATCGTTATATTTGATAGGATCAGGGAAAACATGGGAGTACGGGGTAATGTTTTAACCCCACAATTGGTTAACGACAGCATCAACCAGACATTGAGCCGTACCATCCTTACAGGTATTACTACTATTGGTGTGCTGTGTGCGCTGTTTTTCCTGGGCGGTCCTGAGATTCATGGATTTGCGTTTGTCATGTTAGTAGGTATTATCGTCGGTACTTATTCTACAATATTTATTGCATGTCCCATGCTCCTTAAGTGGAAGGGACTTGATTCGGCAAGTCAGGCATTGCCCCGACAAAATTTCCCAATTCAAAGAAGGAGGGAAGTAGCTAAAAACACATAGAAACAGGGAATGTGTTATAAAATCAATTGCACGTGAAGTACGTTTGGAGGAGTGGGTATTTAATTCAGTTTTTTTCATTTCTATATAATCCTCGAAAGGACGAAAAACAATGAAAAGAGATGTGCAAGTTGGTGTAATTTTAGGGGTGATTATTCTGGCAATTATTGGTGTCTTCCTTAGCACGAGAACCGCCGTTAAAGAACCAACTATTCCTATTCCCGAGGCAGAGGAAGACACACAAGTAGGCGCGCTGGATATAAACGAACTGCCGCAAGCTCCTCCCAACACATCTCAGGATACTTTTAAAGAAATAACAGCTACCATACAGAACACAGAACAAAAGGTAGCGCCTGTTATAAATACAGTTAAAATTCTGGAACAACCGGCTGAACAAGAAGACAACGTAATTGAAGGGGTATGGAAGAAGGCAAAAGACGAGGCAATAAATGTATCCTCGCGTGTATCTGAAACCTCAGATCAGGAGATTTGGAAAGACATTTCTTCTGAAAGTGTAAAAAAATCTACCTCAAAATTTCAGGTACACAAGGTACGATCTAATGACGACCTTCATAAAATAGCCCAAAAATATTATGGGGATGTATCCAAGTGGTTGCTTATTTTTAATGCAAATCAGGATAAAATTAAGGACCGGAACAGTCTCAGGATCGGTACAGAACTTATTATACCGGAAGAACAACCATCATCACAAAAGACAAAAACAGAAACGACTACCCCTGCGCTTTCACAAGTGACTAAAGTGGAAGATGCCGTACAAACAGGTAAAAAGCACATAGTACAACAAGGTGATTCGCTTTACAAGCTAGCGCAGAAGTATTATAACGACGGTTCAAAATGGAATAAAATATTAGAAGCCAATAAAATAATTTTAAAAAACCGAAATACTTTGAAAGTTAGACAGGAACTGGTTATTCCAGACCTTTAATGCTTAAGAAGGAGCAAGATTAATGAAAGTTAAAAATGTTTTCTCAGATGTTAAAACTACCCTTCTTTGCTTAACTGCAAACGCACTCATAATATCTAGTATAATACCAACCTCTGACATCTATGCCCAAGATGTCGCTAACAGTTTTCCCATGTATAGGCATAACTTACAAAGGACAGGTCGGGTGCCATTTGCAGGTCCTTCCAACGATACCTTAAAATGGAGTATTTCTAGTTCTGGAGAAATATGGTCATCTCCTGTGGTGGATTCAGATGGGGTTATTTACGTAGGCAGCACGGATGGTAATTTGTTATCTATAACTTCGAAGGGAAAAGTTTTGTGGGTCTTTAAAACAGCCGACGAAATATTTGGTGCGCCAGCAATTGGTACTGACGGTATTGTGTATTTTGGTTCTGCCGATGGGAGGATTTATGCAATCAATCCTGATGGAAAGCTAAAGTGGAAGTTCCAGTCAGGCGGGGCTATTCATTCTTCGCCTGCTATTGGCGACAAAGGGACAGTGTATGTTGGTTCGTACGATGGTAAACTTTACGCTATTGCTGCCAACGGGAAACTCTTATGGAGCTATAAAACAGGGGCATCAATAATGACCTCATCTCCTTCTGTAGGGAAAGACAATACCATTTATATCGGTTCGTGGGATAAGCATCTGTATGCATTAAATGCAGATGGGAGTGCAAAGTGGAATTTTGAAACTGAAAGTAAAATAGACGCCTCTCCTGCCGTTGGCAATGACACTGTCTATATTACCGATATAAATGGCAAGCTATACGCCGTTAATCTTGATGGAACGTTAAAGTGGGGGTTTGATTTGGGTAGCCGAACACATTCTTCTCCAGCAATTGATACAGACGAAACAACCTATGTGGGAACACAAGAGGGCAACCTTTATGCAATAGGGAAAGATGGTGCACTGAAATGGAAATTTAAAACTGAAAATTCTATTACAGCATCCCCTACGGTTGATGCTAATGGTGTCATTTATATAGGTTCATGGGATGGTAAATTATATGCCGTTAATAATAATGGTACCCTTAAGTGGCGCACAACAATTGGCGAGCCATTACTTTCTTCACCGGCTATAGACTCAAAAAATACTCTGTATATTGGTTGTGTAAACTGGAAACTCTACGCCTTAGGGCAATGAGTTTTTAAAAGTTATAAAATATTTTTTACTTAATAACCATTTTTGGTTATAATGTTTCTAATGGTATCAGATTTTTAACTGTTGTTTATTTGGTCAGGAAATAACAGGTATCGTGGGGTTTGTCCCCTCAATGCTTAAAAGCATATGGGTCCTGTACAGGAGATGCAGTAACATGATTGGTATATCAAAGTTGTACTGTAGTACCGTAGAACCGTCCGACGCCTTACGATATGGTAGAGAATCCAAAAAACTACCATCACATCTATTACAATTCTCTCAAGACAAAAAGCCAGTTGTAGTGTGGAATGTAGGACAACGTTGCAACTTAAAATGCATTCATTGCTACTCTCAATCAAAAGATATAGAGTACCCAAATGAGCTGACCACAAAAGAAGCAAAGGCTATGCTGGATGATCTGGCAGATTATGGATCCCCTGTGATTCTTTTTTCGGGTGGAGAACCGCTCATGAGACATGATCTCCTCGAATTAATCGGTTATGCCAAGCAGAAGGGTTTGAGAGCCGTTATTAGCACGAATGGTACTTTAATTACAAGAGATAAGGCAAATGAATTAAAAAAATTCGGACTCTCCTATGTGGGAATCAGTTTGGATGGTCTTAAAGAAACAAACGACCGTTTCCGGGGTATTCCAGGCGCATTTGATGCAGCTCTGGAAGGTATCAGAAATTGCATGTCTGTGGGTATTAAGGTAGGTCTGCGTTTTACGATCAACAAGAGAAATGCCCATGATATCGCTGGCATATTTCAACTCATTGAAAAAGAAAACATTCCAAGGGCCTGTTTTTATCACCTAGTATACTCAGGAAGGGGTTCTAACTTAATCGAAGAAGACCTTTCCCACAAAGAAACCCGTGAGGTGGTTGATCTTATTATTGATAAAACCAAAGAGGCACACGACAAAGGTAAAAAAATAGAGGTGCTTACCGTAGATAATCATGCCGACGGTCCATATGTTTATTTAAGGCTGTTAAAGGAAAATCCCAAGAGGGCGAAAGAGGTATTGGAACTCCTCCAATGGAACGAGGGGAATAGTTCTGGTAAGGGACTTGCCTGTATAAGCTGGGATGGGGAGGTATATGCCGATCAGTTTTGGAGACAATACTCTTTCGGAAATGTCAAAAAAAGAAAGTTTAGCGAGATATGGGAAGACACTTCCAATGAGTTAATGGCTAGACTTAAGAATAAAAACCCTTATATTAAAGGGCGTTGTGCTAAGTGCAGATGGCTCAATATATGCAGTGGGAATTTCAGGGCAAGGGCAGAGGCATATTATGGAGATATATGGGAACACGATCCAGCTTGTTACCTTACTGATGAAGAAATAGGTGTTGAATCCGAATCTCCTAAAAAAGTCAGGCAAAAGGTTACTGCGCACTAAAAACCAATCGCAAATTAGGGATTGCCTTTAAGAGCAATCTCTGATTTGCGAGTTTTTTATGACTTTTCTGTATTTTTATTGTGGTGTGATAAATCGCTTTTACTTCGTTTATTCCATGCCTGAAAACCATTTTGTCTGATATTTTGAATAACCGACTCTTGTACTTCCCTGCAAATTACCCATTCTCTTATAATTCTCCTATAATTTCATGCCGTCCTTTTCATTTTCTCTCTTCTTTGGTATTCAATTTAGCTGAAAACAATTAAAAAAGGTTGTAATATGCTTAATTTCTGTTCTAATATCTCTAATATCTATTAGAAGGGGAAAACGCAATTCCCTATCATTTAAACAGATAGCGCGAAAAGGAACTATAGTAGCGCCGGGTTGACGAGTTTATACAATTTTTTGCGTCGTTTTCTTAAATAAAGCAGGTATATACGAATAAATATATACCACCTTAAGTATTCCATAAATTTGATATCGCCGCAATAGCCGCCGAAATAACGTTTCAAAGAGTAGACTCGCTTTTCAATCCGGTCATACGCATGGTCAAATGCTTTCAGTCCCATGTGTTTCGGTTTCAGCACATTGAAGTTAAAGGTGAAAAACTCCTCGGATTCAGTAACAATTTCTCCTTTTTCTTTGTACATTTTATAGTCTTTAGTTCCAGGAATGGGTGTTAGCGGAATAATAATCGGGGTTTCGATCCGATACTCTATAATAAAATCATACAATCTGTCAAAATCGGCATGATTCCAATGCGGAGGCACCAATAGATGAACTATCGGTCGAATACCGCATTGCTTTAATATTTGAATGGCTTTGATATTATCAGCGACATTCGCCGCTTTGTTAAATTGTTCAAGCTGCTCGTCACTTGTTGCTTCGATACCGATGATTATTTCTTTTAATCCGATAGAAGCCCACTTCTCAAAAAGTTCTGGATGTTTACTTATATGATCTGCCCTGCAAGCTGTAACCATTTTTTTGTAAATACCGGCGGCGATAAACTCATCGGCCAGACGGTTGGCAAAGTTATAATTTGCAAAAGTGTTATCGTCTCCAATGTAAACATAATCTTCTTTAATTGATTTCATCTCGGTGACTATTTCATCAATAACCCGAAGCCTGTATAGTTTCAGGGATGCCGGCCATATCGCACAAAAGGTACAACGAAATGGGCAGCCTTGGGTCATAACAATAAAAGCGGCACGCCCTCCGCCCCTTGTTAACCGATAATGCTGACGATACTTCTCAGAAATACCACGATCAGGAGTGGGAAATGTATATTCTTTGCTAACATGATCATCTTGTATAAGTTGATACTCGGATTGCCGAGACAATCCTTCGCGGCAAAACCTTCTCCACAGGTTTTCACCTGGTCCTTTAACCAAATAATCATAGGCGGTTGCATCAAATAACTCCGGGGTGATGGTAGCCTGTCCACCACCAACGGTAATCACAGCATGAGGCCATATCGATCTGCACGTTCGTGCCAACTCATTAACGATGCTCACTTCACTGTATCCATGTGTTGCAAGCCCGATCAGATCCGGGGAGTATCCTTTTTCCGCCAGGTTTTCCAACCCTTTTGGATCAAAGCGAATATCGATGAGCTCAACCTTGCAGCCCTCCTGCTTTGCAATGCTGGAAAATATTTCCAAGACTAAAGGCTCAAAAGTTCCAAAAAAAACAATGTTATTCAATGGAGGATAAATCAATAATACATGTTCCGGTTTTTTCATTCTTTCGTCCCTTACTATTGAAGTTTTTTACGATCTTGTCGCATTCATTCCCTTGATAGCAGGTTTAAGATAATCTACCCTTTGTGTTAATAATAGTTAGACACTTAGTACTCCTTTCGACTATAAGTTGTCTCTAATTTATACTTCTTACCGTGTCTATACTCACAAGAAGGTATTGGATTTTTCAAAACCCATAGTCCTCTCTTGTTTGCTCTAGCTTCCTATTCTGCCTTGGCAAAATCAGGATATTGCGAATATTATTCATAATGCCATGAATAACCGTTCTTTACCAGTTCCAAGTTTACATCTTTTCCGTTTACACTTACTCTCCCTACCGTCCTTCCATATCTATCTTGGCCTTTCACCTCAAATGATATTTCCTTCCCCCTATGACTAATCCGTTTGTAAACTGCTTTGCTTTGGTTCCGTAATCTTGACACTTTTCTGGTGCATCAATACCATATAGACTTACACTGGTTTTCTCACCGTTTCTCATTACTCCTATGGTGTCACCGTCTATTACACTAACAAATTTTTCGTGGAATGTTCCTGTAGCAAAAACACCAGGTAAAGCAAATACGAGAAAGAAAAATAGGAATATCTTCGTCTTATACTTATAAATTTTCAATTGAATCACATCTTTAAAAATTCAAATTTTATGTCGTACTTATGCAGTACCTAATCGTAAAAACAGATGCAAACACAAAACAAGTGAATTTCCTTGAATACCTTGATAATACCAGTAAAATCAAAAGAGATTGAAAAACACAACAACACATCAAAAAAGACAAAAAAACTTTTAAAACTGGTAATTAAAATTTATGAGCACGATATGGTTAAAAGTGTCGTAGTCTCCATCTATGGGGCCCCCTATATTATCTCCTACAGAATTATTGACTTTTCTATTTTCGTAAAATACCTCCCCGTAAGCAAAGCCTATCCACTTGTTCAATTTCTTTCCCCAAGAATAACCAATTCCCGTAGTTAATCCATGTCGACTGCTCTGAGCGATTGCAGGTTCAAAGGTATCGCTCGGAACTGGCGACTCATGAAAGAAGTAACCGCCTCGTAATTTAATGGCCTCGCTTAACTTATATTCACCGCCGAGAGCGAATCCCAGGGTATTATCCCAGTTTCGAATATTCTTATTACTTGCATCAAGGAGGGAATTTGTTGGATTAAAATGAAAATTCAGAATATCGAATCGTGACCAGTTGGTCCACTGGATATCTGCTTCAATACTCCAACGGTCCCCATGTCTATACGCATACCCAAATGTAAGCATTTCCGGTAATGTGGCACGTGTTTTGGTTTGTGTAGAAAATGAATCAGAGCCAAATACTTCTGCAATTGCACCGCTGAGATTAGAAAGTTTCGTCTTGCCTTTAAGGTCGAGATCTGCCTTACTGCGGAATGAAATACCTACACTATTACGCTCAGTAATGTTCCAGAGTATTCCGATATTGTATCCAAGACCATCACCATGTAAATCATCGAAGTCCTGAAAACCATCGGATGTACTGGTGTCTATAGGAATACCGGTTAAGGAGGCATTAATGAGCCCAACGTTTACCCGGTTTTCTAAATCTGTCTTAGCATAATAGTAATCAAGGCCTACACCGACAGAAAGGAAAGAGAAGGGCTTATAAGTAAGGGTAGGGTTTATATTGATAACTGACAAGAAGAAATCGGTAATGGTATACCGGGAGAATCCGTCTTCTTCCCATCTTCCTCCAAGTCCGTAAGGAGCGGTAATACCCAAGCCTACGGCAAATTTATCTTCTATGATGGGACTGGCAAAAAACATATTTGGTACGATATCATACGAGTCCATTTCATCACTGATACCGTCACCGTGATAATCTACCTTGCCATAAATAAAACTAGCACCCAAAGAAATTTGTGGTCGTTCAAGTTGTGTAAGGCCAGCCGGGTTATACACAATTGCAGATGCATCATTTGCACGGGCTGAAAATGCGCTTCCTTGTGCAAATCCCAAGGCACCAAAAGTAGGATTATGAAATCCAGATGCAATCTGTGCTGAGACGTTCTTACCACACAGGGAGAAGATAAGGATAGAAGTATAAACAAAAGCTAATCGTTTCATGTCGATTATAAATTACATATACGGATGCTTACTAGCTCGACAGGAATTAGAAAGTTTATCTTGGTCATTTTCTTTAGTTGCTTCCCCCTTGATGCCAGGTTTCATAGCATTTTTCGATGATTTGAAGAACTTTTTCGGTTAAGATAGGTGTAAATTGAGTGCCTATTCCCTCTGTAATGATTTTAAATGCAGTTTCATTAGAATATTTTTTGTGATAATGTCTATCTGTAGTCAATGCATCGTAAGCATCTATGACAGAGAAAATAGCGACCTCCTGATGGATTTCTACTCCCTTTAGGCCGTGAGGATATCCCTCGCCATTATACCATTCATGGTGGTAACGTACTATTGGCAAACCTTCTTTCAGGAAATTAATGGGCTCAAGAATATTATAACCTATCTCAGGATGCTGTTTTATTAAGAAAAATTCTTCCTCAGTAAGATAACCTGCCTTTTTCAGTATATCATCTCTCACCCCAATCTTTCCTATATCGTGAAGGAATGCTCCGTACCGCAATTTTACAATTCGCTCCTCGCTCATGCCTAATTCTTTCGCTATTAAGCCGAACAATAAAGATACTCTTTTAGAGTGGCCTGCTGTATAAGAGTCTTTAGCGTCTATAGTAAGTAAAAGAGATTCTGTGGTAGAGAAGAAGTTTTTGTGAACGGTACTCCTTAGATCATACACAAGCTTGTCTTTTTCCATTGATTCGACACGATGTTGTAACGCCCTTTCAACCACTGTTTGTATTTCTGAGGGATCAAAGGGTTTTATAATGTAATCAAATGCACCGCTTCGAAATGCTGTAATTGCGGTTTGTGATGAAGGAAATGCCGTAATCATAATGATCGGAATAGCAGAATTTTTAGAATGCATCTGTCTAAGGAATTCTAGGCCACTTATCTTAGGCATTTTTATATCGAGGAAGATTAGTTCTGGTTCGATGACCTTTAAGCTATTGATAGCTTCGTCAACATGTGATGCAGTAGATACGTAATACTTATCCATCAGGATCATTTTTAATGATTCTCTTACACCATAATCATCGTCGATCACAAGTATACTCGCTGATTTTATTCTTTTTACCATAGTTATAGTTCCTAAAATAATGTAGAGCGTGTAAAAAATTATATTTAAATCAACACAATTTATATACCAATCTTTATAAAAAAGAAACATTGATAAATTGTAACTCTATTTATTATAAAGACTAAAACCACTATTTTAATTAATTGTAATAGCTTATTGCCTATATACTAATATAGCTATCCGCTTGATAGCCATTCCACCATATATGGCACTCTTTTTTGCTAAAAATATGCTACATATTGTGAGTGTTGTAGTCAAACGGATTGCCATATACTCTAAGTCACGATGTTAATCTTTCTTTAAATATTTAGCAACAAAAATGCTAATAAAATGTTCAATATTGTGCACGTTTTGTTAAATTGACTTTACAATAGCATTGGGTTTTTATAAAAATTCAGATTTTTTAAATAAAACTGATACCCATAGGAAAATATTTTAAGTTATGCTATTTTTAATTAGTGTAATTGGTTTAACAAACACATAATCTCTTTTAAATTAGGCCTTCGGCGACTATATGAATTAAAGATATTCCCTCCCTTGATGGGAGGGACAAAGGGAGGGTGCGTAGCTT
>MHZD01000161.1 GCA_001828645.1 Planctomycetes bacterium RIFOXYC2_FULL_41_27
TATCCAGCCAAATTTCAACATGTCGGTAATAAAGGTAATAATTGGGCCAACAATTGCCTGCTCGAGTGAATTGACGTCATTCATGAGACGACTCATAATATCGCCGGTTTTATTATTTTCAAAGTAGGTGAGAGGGAGTCGCTGAATGTGGCCATAAAGTTGATTCCGCAAATCGTAAATGAGCCTTTGGCCTAATTCCGAGGTAATGAAACCATGAACCAGCATAATACCACCGCTTGCGGCATGCATAAAAATAAAACTCACGGCAAGAAAGAGCAGCGTAACGATGGTGGTGTTATAACTTTTAAACCAATGGGTATGGATATACTGAGAGACTGTTAATAAAGGTTTTGAAAGCGGGATAGCGCTCTTTTGCTCGTGAGCATGAGTTTTGTTTGGCAGTATTGCATCATGCCGGTCAGTTTTGGTAATTTTCAAATATTTATCGGCTATCTTGATTTCGTCCACCGCAATACCTAATATTTGTGTTGGTAAAACGGCTATAAATGCGCCGAGGGCCGAGAGTATGAGAATAATTACGGACTTATGCCAGTACGGTTTTAGATAACCTAACAGCCTGATATACGTGCTTTTTGAAGGGTTGTTTTTTTTCATATATAATATTATAAGAAAAAAATATCCTTTTACATGAAATAAAAAGTTGTTTGGTTTTTGTTTGCGACTGGGCGTCTTCGTGGCTTCAAAATGTCGCTGAAGGCCTAATTCTATTCATACCTGAGCGCATCGATTGGATTGAGCCTCGATGCCTTCCGTGCCGGATAGTAACCAAAAAAGATGCCGACTATATTCGAAAAGAGAAAGGCAACGGCAACGGACAGCGGGGATAGTAATGAAGGCCACCCACCGTAATAAGAAATCATTTTTGACAGGACAACGCCTAAAATTACTCCGACTACCCCGCCAATGGAGCTTAAAACCGTTGCTTCCGTCAGGAACTGGAAAAGGATATCCTTTTCCCTGGCGCCGACTGCCATCCGTATGCCGATCTCCCTTGTCCTTTCAGTGGTAGAGACCAGCATGATATTCATAATGCCGATGCCGCCGACAATCAGGGATACAGAAGCAATGCTTCCGAGGAGAACGGTCATTGTACGGCTTGTTTCCATGATAGTTGAGGCAAACTCGACCTGACTGATGACAGTAAAATCGTTCTCTTCGTTGGGTCTCAATCGGTGGCGTTGTCGTAATAGGGAGGTGATTTGTTCGATTGCCTCAAATCGCGCTTCTGCAGAGACCGAAGAAGCGAGGGTTCCACTAATATACGTCGTCCCCATAATCTTTCTCTGAACTGTTGTATAAGGCATATGAACTATATCGTCCTGGTCCTGTCCGGTGGGGGATTCTCCCTTAGCGCATAATACCCCAACGACCCTGAAGGGCACGTTGTTTACACGAATCCACTTGTCTATGGGGTCTAACGTGCCAAATAAGTTGGTTACAACGGTCTGTCCCAGTACGCAAACCTTAGCCATAATATTTATATCCTGTTGATTGATAAATCTCCCGGATTCCATTGGCCAATTTCGGATAATATGATAGTCAGCTCCTACACCGGATACAGAAGTTGTCCAGTTCAAGTTGCCGTAAACAACCTGGGTGCTTGTCCTGACGACGGGCGCAACATAACTGACGGCGCTGCATTCCTTTTCTATAGCAAAAGCGTCTTCTGCCGTAAGGGTAATGGTACCCGTCGTTCCTCTGGCTGCGGTATGTGCCGTACTGATGGGGAAAATAATAAGGATATTTGTACCCAAACTCTCCAGTTGTTTTTCGACCATGCCCTTGGCGCCTTGTCCAATACTTACCATAGCAATCACAGCGCCTACGCCGATGACAATGCCGAGGATTGTCAGTGAGGAGCGCATCTTGTTCCTCATAATTGCGCGTAAGGCTATTTTAAAAAGCGCTGGCATAACCGAAAAGTTCCTTAAAAATTTAGAACACCACGAAGCATAAAAACTGGTTTACCACAAAGACACTAAGGACACGGAGAAAACTGGAAGTAAGATACACCATGCAAGACTCGTAGGTTGGGTAAAACATAGCGTACCCAACAAAAATAATGATGATGGGTTTACTTCGCTTAACCCATCCTACTTTTCTAAGGACAGGGGGACGTCTATATTTCTCTCAAAAAGCCCTGGCGGGGTTTCAAGGTGAAAATCACGTATGATGCGTTTAACTATTTCTTTCTTCATTCGAGAGAAATTATATTAAATATTTTCCTTAATGCAAAGAAATAATGTCAATTATATATGTTCAGGAATTTCAAAGTTGCAGTTGTAGCGCGAACTTCAGTTCGCATAGGATGTAAGCGAACTGGAGTTAGCTCTACATTGAAAAAGTTGCCGAAGGCGGGGAGTTGCAGGACACAGGGGATTGGGAAGGAGTATCGCTCAATACCTCACCATCCTTGAGGACGACGACCCTGCGGGCATATTTAGCAATATCGCCTTCATGGGTGACAAGCACAATAGTAATACCCATGTTATGGTTAAGGTCGTTAAGTGCGTTCATGACTTCTGTGCTGGTGACGCTGTCAAGGTTTCCTGTAGGTTCATCAGCAAGGAGTAAGGAGGGGTTGTTGATGATAGCCCGTGCAATGGCAACGCGCTGTTGCTGCCCGCCTGATAATTGATTGGGATAATGCCTTTGAAATTCTTTGATACCCAAAGTGGCCATTATCTGACTGATACTGTCTCTGTCTATCTTTGATAATTTCTTACTATAGATAAGAGGAAGTTCAATATTTTCCAGTACGGTGGTTCGACTTAAAAGATTAAAACTCTGAAACACATACCCCAGTTTTTTATTGCGAATATCGGCTAATTCATTTTTTGATAACCGGGAGACATCTACACCTTCCAGATAATATTTTCCTTTTGACGGTCTGTCGAGACATCCAAGGATATTCATTAAGGTAGACTTGCCTGAGCCTGATGCCCCCATGACAGCTACAAACTCTCCTTTTTTTATGGTCATGGAAATCCCGTTTAGGGCCGTAACCTGGACATCTCCCATCTGGTATATTTTATAAATATTATCCAATGATACTATGTCTTGCATAATTGTAATAGTTCAGCTACCTCAGACAGGATGAACAGGATTAACATGATAATTGTTTCATCCTGTATATCTTTTACTTTAAATCCTGGACCTTTCGTTTAACCTCGACTTTGCTTTCCCCAAAATTCAGAATAAGTCCTATAGGTTTTCCCGTAGCAACAACAAAAACTTAATTTTAGACAGGATATACAGGATTAACAAGATAAAAGCTACCCTATTTCATCCTGATTATCCTGTTAATCCTGTCTAAAATTAATTTATTTATATCATGTCTATCCTGTTATCTTGTCAAATTTTTTTCCTCCGGTGAACTATTACGCATAATTTAATACCGGCTTCTGCCCCAGGGGGCTTTTTGTGTGGCTTTGGTTGCTGATGTAGGAGCAATTTCGGCAAACACGGCCTCCTGTCCTTCTTTTACATCACTTTCTAATATTTCAGTAAAGGTATCATCGCCTATTCCCAGCTTTACAGCTACCTGCTTCAGTTGCCCGCTGTCTAAAATCCAGATATGCGAACTGCTTTTTTTGGCAAATTTCCTCTCGGTAAGGGCTTTTTTGTCTGCTTCGCTTTGTAACATTTCCGATGGGGTATAACGAAGCGCGGCATTTGACACCCTCAAGGCGTGTTCGACCCTGGCTACTAAAATAGAAGTGTTTGCCGTCATCCCGGGTTTGAGTTTAAGAGATGTGTTATCAACGTTAATTAACGTATTATACGTCACTACATTTTGGAATATAACAGGGGACATGCGAATCTCGACAACCTTACCCTCAAACACATCGTCTGGAAAAGAATCTACGGTAAACTTTGCGTCCTGCCCCACCTTCACCATACCGATATCGGCTTCATCTACATTGGTATTGACCTGCATATGAACCAAGTCCTCGGCAATATGAAATAGAGTGGGGGTTTGAAAGCTGGACACTACGGTTTGCCCCACATCGACGTCTCTGGAAATTACAATACCGTCTAACGGGGACACAATGACCGTATGTTTCAAGTCTGTTTTTGCAATCTCTAAGGCCGCTTTGGCTTGCAAAATCTGGGATTCTGCCAATTTTTCGTCGGCTAAACCGGCTTCGTACGTTGTTCGTGCCGCATCAAGGTCGTTGATGGAGATTACTTTTTTAGCAAATAATTTCTTTGACCGAAGATAATTTTTCCTGTTGTTTTTAGAATTCACCTTTGCCTTTTCAAGGGAGGCTATGGCAGTGGCAAGGGCGGCTTCTGCCTTTTTAACCTGATGTTCGAAAGGGACGGGGTCGATTTGCGCCACGACTTGCCCCACCCTGACAACGGAGTTGAAATCAACATACAACTGAGAGATGAGACCTGTGACCTGACTCCCGATTAGCACCGTTCTTACAGGGTTTATAGTGCCTGTCGCAGTGACGTATTTACTGATGGCGCCCTTGTCAATTTTTGCTGTTTTATATTGAATAGCGCCTTTGCTGCCAAGAGAATAAATTGATGCTACTATAATGGCGATGAGACACGGAATCCCAATAATGATGTATTTTTTCATAATTTAAATAGAATAATAAAATTTGCCGCCGATGGCAATTATAATTTTAAGTATGCCTTTGTGTAAATTGCCTTGACGATATCCTATTTAAATTGTATATTTTATTAAAATAGTGATTAGAAATTAATGTAGTTCTTACTTAACCGATGGAGGAAGATATGAGAAATAAGGTATACATTTATACATTGTCAGCAGCCTTTTTGTTTGGCGGGTGTGCGACTTATGAGTCGAAACCTGTTCCTATAAGACCAGCCTCGTCCTATACGTTGCAAGCGAGGCCGCAGTATGCATCTGCTCCGTCACAACCACAGACGATTCCAGCTGCGCCATCTGGGCAACCATTAACACCACCTTCCCCCGGAGCAGGGCAAGTTCCGCCGCCTCCCGGTCAAGCGGTGCCGTATCAACCTGTTCAGTATGCAGGTGTGGGGTTATCTATCGGTGCGGATGTACTTTCAGATACAGAACGCTGCAAACAAAATTTTGGCGTAGACCTTAACAGGGCAGGAGTACTTCCTGTGCAACTTATCTACACGAATACCGGAAACCATGTTTACAACATCCAACGCGGGCAGGTATTTGCAGTAGATTATGATAACAATATGTGGCAGGCATTGACCACTGAACAGGCGACAGGCAGGATTGCTGGCTCAGAGGTTGGACAAGATTTGCTGAGAGGTGCAGGAAAAGGGGCGTTGATAGGCGGTGCTGGTGGCGCGGCATTGGGCGCGGCATTGGGCGCTGCCATGGGAGATGCTGGAAAGGGCGCTATGATTGGTGCTGCTGCCGGCGGCATTGGTGGCGGCGCGTATGGCGCTGTACATGAAAAGAGTAAGGTGGAAAAGGTGGTAAATCGGGATGTAATGTCCAAGGCACTCCAGGATCAGCAGGTAGCACCAGGTTACACGGTCAATGGGTTTATCTTCTTACCCAAGGGAAATTATCACCGCATAGAAATCAATGTGTTTGATACAACGGGACAACAATCCGTAAAATATACCATTACCCCGCAAGGCACATTCTGAAATTAAACAACCACAAATTTGGTGTAGAGACGCACTGCATGGCGTATCTACCTTATTTTATCTGCGCTTATCTGCGTTAATCTGTGTCCCATTGCAGAATTTAGGTAACTGTTTAAAATCTGCTATAATCTGCGAAATCTGTGGATAAATATTTGATACTCTTTGCACTTATGACTGTTGACGCATATAATGAAGGTGAAAATGGAAAAAGACCACAGAATATGTAAAATAATTGCAGCTACAATAAAAATTTTCAAACACCAACCACTGCTTTTAGAAAGGAAGATAAGATGAGTACAGAACCTGTT
>MHZD01000162.1:0-2083 GCA_001828645.1 Planctomycetes bacterium RIFOXYC2_FULL_41_27
CTTCGTAAAACTTGAAACAGGGATCGAAGGCCTTGTGCACATCTCCGAGATGTCCTGGACACGCCGTATCAATCATCCATCCGAAATGGTAGCTATTGGAGATATGGTAGAAGTGGTTGTCCTTAAGATTGACAAGGAAAAAGAAGAAATCTCCCTCAGTATAAAACAGACTGAAATTAATCCCTGGACGGTTATCGAAGAAAAATATCCAGCCGGAACGAAAATCAAGGGTCGTGTCCGCAATCTGACTAATTACGGCGCATTTATTGAGATTGAAGAAGGTGTCGACGGATTGCTTCATATTTCCGACATGTCATGGGCAAAGAAGGTCGGTCATCCTTCTGAAATTGTTAAGAAGGGGGATAAAATCGAGGCTATTGTACTCTCAGTTGACCGCGAAAAGAAGAGGGTTGCTTTGGGTCTAAAACAACTTTCTGATGACCCATGGACAAAAGAGATTCCAGACAAATTTAAGGTAGGTGATATAATCAAAGGCAAAGTCACTAAGCTAACAAACTTTGGCGCATTTCTGGAACTCGGTAAGGGAATCGAAGGCCTGTTACATATCTCAGAATTCTCCAATGAAAAGGTAACCAATCCTGCCGATGTCGTCAATATCGACGACGAGCTGGAAGTCAAGGTTATTCGAATCGAACCTGATGCAAGAAAGATAGGTCTCAGTCTTAAGAAATTATCCGATTCCTCAAATGTAGAATCCCAACAGCAACCATCTGATGAAGGCACAGATACGTTGGAAAAAGAAACGAGCGCCACAGACGGTTAATGATGCTATAACAAAAAGGAAGGAGATACCCATACGGAATCTGCATTACAAACATATCTGAAAGAAATTAAAAAAATTCCGTTGTTATCTCCTGAAGAAGAGAAGGAAATAACAAAAAGGGTAGTAGAGGGGGATGCAAAGGCGCGAGAAAAACTGATACGCTCTAACTTGCGGCTGGTCGTTAGTATTGCTAAACAATATGTTCATAGAGGGCTTTCCTTCTTAGATTTGATTGAGGAAGGGAATATTGGTTTGATTCGTGCTGTTCAAGGTTTTGATCCAACGACCGGATTTAAATTCAGCACGTATGCAACATGGTGGATAAAACAGGCGGTCCGCAGGGCACTGACCGATAAGGCAAAAACGATCCACATACCCTCTTACATGCTTGAAAAAATATCCAAACTGAAAACCACATCTACTGGCCTGTTAGATAAACTCGAAAGGCCGCCCAGCCTGCGTGAGATTGCAAACGAGATGGATATCACCGCAAAAAAAGTGGAATCCATCGAACGCGCCATACGCTCGACAGGATCACTCAACTCGACAGGTGTCACTGGTTCAGATCTTATTTGGGCGCTGAGTAGTATTATACCCGATAAAAAAACCCCCACGCCTGAAGATGCGCTCGATGAAACTTATGAAAGAGAAACACTGGAAAAGCTCTTAGATATTATCGATCAAAGAGAAGCCACAGTAATAAAATTGCGATATGGGTTGGCGGATGGTGAGCCCAAGACCCTGGAAGAAGTCGGTAAACTGCTGCATTTAAGCCGTGAACGCATACGACAAATAGAAAAAGAGACCATTAAAAAATTACATTATATTCAGACGAAAGAAAAATAACGCATGGACAACTTAAAAAAGCTGATTCGTGACGTACCAGACTTTCCCAAAAAGGGTATTATCTTTAAAGATATTACTCCACTCTTGCAAGACCCAAAAGGGCTGAGAGATACTGTTGAAGCGATATCGAATCATTATAAAAACAAGAAAATTGATGTTGTAGTCGGCGCCGAGGCGCGCGGTTTTATCCTGGCTCCCACTATTGCCTTTAACCTTGGTGCAGGCTTTGTTCCCATCAGGAAACCCGGGAAACTTCCTTATGAAAAGATTAGCATGAGCTATGCCCTTGAATATGGCACTGATACCCTTGAAATACACAAGGACGGTGTCCGGAAAGGACAACAAGTGCTTATGGTAGATGATTTGCTGGCGACCGGTGGGACCATGGCAGCCTGCTGCAAGATGGTTGAATCGCTGGGTGGAAACGTTGTCGGATGTGCCTTTTTGATCGAG
>MHZD01000162.1:2098-8848 GCA_001828645.1 Planctomycetes bacterium RIFOXYC2_FULL_41_27
GGTTGAATCGCTGGGTGGAAACGTTGTCGGATGTGCCTTTTTGATCGAGTTGGCCTTCCTTAATGGCAAGAAAGCACTGGATAAGTACGATATATATTCGCTTATAAAATATTGAAAAGCGGTTTATCTTCCGTACTCAAACCCAAAATCACACAAAATAAAAAAAGGAAGATGCGATTATTAATTCAGAACTATTTCGATCGATTGGCCTTCCTTCCAGACCTGATTAAACACCTTTGCATTTTTTAATGCATCCATCACCTGTTTTTCAATCCACATAATCACATCACTATAACCGCAACTAAAACACCTGACCATCATAGGGCCTTTTATCGTTTTTACCACCACGGAAATGGCTTCACCCTCACAGTTCGGGCATCTGGTTGAAGAAATTACGGCCTTGTATTTTTCACTAATTTCTTTATTTGAAAAATGGTCTGACATTTTTATACTCCTTTAAAAGAACCGATGAGTATACGGAAGTTTCAATTTTAAAACACATCTTTTTAAACAAAAGTTTCCAATAATTTATTTTATTTAAGTTTCTCGTTGCGAGTCTGAATAATCAATGAGTTTTTTCGCAAGGTATGGTGGGCGCTAGTGGATTCGAACCACTGATCCCTTGCGTGTGAAGCAAGTGCTCTAGCCACTGAGCCAAGCGCCCAAATTAATGATTCATATTTTATTAAATATTTTTACCAAATTCCATCAAAATAATTAACGTCGTGTCATTTTTTGTCCATTCTCAAAATTCTTTGACAAAAGATTTCTATTTGGCTACAATCAACTTCGATGTGTTAATTATTTTATGCAAAAGGGTGGATACTATGAATGCTAAAGACAACCGTCTTTCTCGCAGGGATTTTTTGAAACATACGGCACTTGGTGTTGCTGGCGCTGGAGTAGGTATAAACGTCTTTAGAAATTTGCAAGTGGCCTTTGGCGCTGACGAATCACTTCCTTCCTTTGACACAAGCAGGGTAATTGCCGTTAAAAGAAGTGGGATTATGAAGGATGGTAAACCAGACCAAAAAATTGTCCAGAATATGATGAACGAGGGTATGTTTACTCTCACAGGGAAAAAAACGACCGCAGAGGCATGGCGTACATTCTTTACCCCCGAAGATGTTGTTGGGATTAAGGTCAACCCAATCGGTGGACTAAAACTCTCAACCCGGCCAGAAGTTGTTAACGCAATCGTTCTCGGCCTGATAGCTGCGGGGGTAAAGGAAAATAATATTATTATCTGGGATCGCTTTAGCTACCATTTGATTACTGCCGGTTTCCCTCTAAATCAAGGAAGCAGCGGGGTTCGCTGCTATGGCACTGAACCGACTGCTGGGTATGATAAGGCAACGTATTATGAATCACTGGATGACGATTACACCTTGCGGGAGGACGACGGGGCGCGTTCGCTCTTCAGCAAGATTGTTACCCAACACGTTACGTCAATTATTAACGTGCCGGTTATGAAGGACCACGGAATCGCAGGTGTGACCTTATGCCTCAAAAACCTTGCCTTCGGCGCCGTCAATAACACCCAGAGATTCCATCCGACGCCTTACTTTTGTGATCCTGCCTCGGCAGAGATCTGTGCGCATCCCGTACTCAGAGACAAGGTGCGTTTGCATATTGTTGACGCATTACAGGCATGTTTTGATGGTGGGCCAACCAGCATGAAAACATGGACGATGTGGAATGAGGAACGGCTCTTTTTTGGAATTGACCCGGTAGCAATTGATAGGATAGGTCTTGAAATCATAGACAAGAAACGTAAGGGAAACAACCATCCGTCGGTATTTCAAAAGGCCAGGCATATTGCAACCGCAGAGAAAAAAGGATTAGGCGTTTATGACAGAAAAAATATTGAGTTAGTGGAACTCAATGTATAAAAATCTCCTGTTAAATTAGGTCACCTTCGGTGACAACTCGAATAAAACAATCCCTCCCTTGATGGGAGGGAATAAGGGAGAGTGATCAGCCTTTATTCTTCACCCCCACCTTAGCCTCCCCCATCGTTCGACTGAGCTCACGACGAAGTCAAGGGGGAGGAACTGATTGTTTGAAATTCCTATACATTAAATTATGCCTTCTACCACTTTTAAACCACAAACCAGACACAGCGGTCACAAAGAAAAATACCTGGTGTCTGTGAGACTTTGTGGCAATATTGAGATTCCTTAACGTCGGATTATGCAGGTTTTTTGTCTTGTTCGCCTTGCGTTTCCCCAAGAATCCTCGTGTTCTTGTCGAGTGGTGAGAGTTCTTCTATTTCTTTTTTACTTCCCGCCCCCAGAGCCTTAAACTTTCGTGCAGAGGGGAGTACACGACCTTCGAAAGACGCTACGGCTGCATTAAACGCCTCTACAGCCCTTCCAAGAGACCCTCCAAGTTTTGTGAGATGTTCGACCAGCGTGGCAATACGCTCATGAAGTTCCTGGCCGAGTTCACTGATCAACTGGGCATTTTCGGCTATCTGTTCCTGCCGCCAGCCGTAGTGCACTGCACGCAGGAGCGAAATCAGGGTTGTTGGGGTTGCCAGGATGACGCGCTGATTAACGCCCTCTTCAATTAATGATGGGTCTTGTTCCAGTGCGGCGCTGAAAAACGTCTCACCGGGCAGAAAGAGGATTACAAATTCGGGCGTTGGTTGAAACTGATCCCAGTAAGATTTTGCGCTCAGTTTCGCCATGTGTGATCGAATCTGTTGGGCGTGCTCCTTGAGCTTGTACAAACGCTGTTCATCGTCTTGAGATTCCAGTGCCTCAAGGTAAGCCTTAAGCGGCGTCTTCGCATCAACAACGATATTTTTCCCTCCAGGAAGCCGTACGATTACATCGGGACGCAGTCGTCCGTCTTCCGTAAGTACAGTTTGCTGTTGATAAAAATCACAGTATTCCAGCATACCGGCGATCTCGACCACCCTCTTCAATTGTATTTCTCCCCAGTTGCCGCGTACCGTCGGCGCCCTGAGCGCCTTGACCAGATTGCCCGTTTCTGACTGTAGTTTCTCCTGTGTAGTTATGAGGGACTTGACCTGTTCTGTTAAGGTTCCATATGCATGCTGGCGTGCCTTTTCTAATTCCCGGACATGGGTGTCCACTTTTTCTAGTGACTGTTTTATGGGTGTAACGAGGTTCTCTACGGCCTTTTGTCTCTGTTCGAGGTCGCCCTTTGCTTCGGCCTGGTATTTTTCCAACGTTGCTTTTGCCAACTCCAAAAAGGATTGATTGTTACTTTTTAGCGCTTCGGCAGAAAGCGCTTTAAAAGCATCGCGCAGCTTCTGTGTAGCGTCATCAAGGATGGCAACTTTTTCACCAGCCGCCCTGCGCTCATATTGAAGCGTGGTTTCCAGTCGTACTATTGACTGGTTAAGTTCAGAGATTTTTTCATTCTTCTGATTCAGGTCTGCTTGCGCATTCACCAATTCCTGCTGAACTGCGACAAGTCTCTCTCTGAGCATCACTCTCTGCGACCTGCCAATCAGCCAAACAGGAATTACTCCAACCAGAACTCCACCGACAGCCGCAATAATTATCCACAAAATTTCCATTTGTGCTTACCGAATCAATGAAGTGAATTACTGGGGATATGGTTAAGCGCCGTATCCATGTTATCAAACCAGTATTTTCCGTAGTCTTCGAATAAGATGTTCATTTTTTAGTAAGTTTTTATAAACCACAAAGTCACAAAGGACACAAAGAAGTCCAAATTCTTTTTTGTGCTCTTTGTGTCTTTGTGGTTAAATTCAATTTAGTTGCGTCTTTGCTATGATATGAGTATATAAATGTAAATTAAAAAGGGCAAGTGGAATTCTCATCGGAATTGTCGTATAATTTATTATAAAATTGATTCACAGTTATTTCGGTGGTAATGTTATGGTGTTAATAAGAAAGTTATTAGTTATTATCGCTATCCAAACATCACTCTTTTTCACTCAAGAATGTCTTATTTTAGCGGATGACACCTGGCAACTGGACGATAATTCCGCAGAAATGAGTGATGCGGATGAAATTGCCCTGGGTAAAAAAGTCGATGAATATATACGGCATCAATTCTATCTGCGTAATGATCCGGAACTCAACAAAGTGCTTAATGATATAACTCAAAGACTCACCTCCGTATCTGAAAGAAAGACGCTTCCATTTACCTGCGATATTATTCAATCGCATTCCATCAATGCATTTTCTGCGCCAGGCGGTCATATCTATGTAACGGAAGGGTTACTAAAATTCGCAGAAACGGAAGACGAAGTGGCAGGCATTATCGGTCATGAGGTTGCACACGCATCCCTGAGGCATGTATCAAAATTGTATCGGGAGTTTATGGAAATCCTTTCACAACGGGACAAAGGCGCCGATTCTGCTGCGACATTATCGCTCTTCAACTGTCATCTCGAAGAATTTGAGCAGGAAGCAGATACTACAGGTGTTCTCTATGCACATAAGGCAGGATTTAATCCCAATGGACTGTCAGACTTTTTGGAACGACACCTCAATCAATTGATACAGGAGGGAGTTTTTGGTTTGCTAAGATTTGGCTCTTTTACAACAATCTCTTCAAGAATCAACCACATGAGGGAGTATACCCGCTCCCTGACGATTAAGGAATAAAGTCCTTTTTCGAATAACCATAATCCCCTGAAAAAGTCCTTGAATTTAAAATATTTTGTCATTACTATAATCTTGGATTTTCAGATTAAAAATAACAACCATTATTTTATCTTTGAAAGATGGTACGTTGTAAGATATGTCTTCGCCAGGAAGGTGAACGTTTGTGCATAGAGCTTGGAGACTGGCTCTGTCCTGAGTGTTGCGGCCAGCATCGAATCGTGAATATAAATTGCTGGCCGTACTGTCCATTCTTCTTCGGAGAGCGAGCCTCTCTCAACCCGGAAGAGAATGAAAAAAAGTAAATATCCAGCTTTACTCCATAGTTTCTATATAAATAGTTATAGAAAATAATTCTTGCGGGAGACCTCATGACCGTCCGTCAACCACGTGTAATTACACTCCTGACAGACTTTGGCAACCAGGACGCATACGTGGGTATCATGAAGGGAGTAATCGCTGGAATTAATCCTTTTGCAAATATCGTCGACATCTGTCACAGTATTTCTCCGCAAGACATATTCAGCGGCGCCTATCTTCTGTACACGTCTTACAAATACTTTCCCAGGAAAACTATCCATGTAGTAGTTGTTGACCCCGGAGTGGGAAGCAGGAGAAACATCATCTGTGTTGAAACAAAAAATTATTTTTTCCTTGCACCTGATAATGGTATTCTCAGTTTTATCGTTCAGGAAGAAAGACTGAAAAGTATCATTCGGGTAACAAATAGCAAATATTTCTTACCATCACTATCGAGTACTTTTCACGGTCGGGACGTCTTTGCGCCCGTCGCAGCGCATCTGTCGTTAGGTGTAAGATCACAGAAAATGGGCATTAAGATTAATCAACTGAAGCAACTCGATATGCCCAAGCCAGTCCATAAAAAAACAGGGCAGGTGGAAGGTCAGATTATCTATATTGACCGATTTGGAAATCTTATTACCAATATCAAGAAGGAATATCTGGTAAAATGGGTTGGAGGTCAGAAGTCAGAAGTAGGAAGTCAGAAGACAGACACATGTAAGAAGGCTTCTAAAGAAAAGATACTTTCTCAACGTGATACAATGGAAACGACTATTGAAAAAAAGAAAATAATTGCGCTGAGCAAGAACTATACGGATGTAAACGCAGGAGAGCCGCTTGTCCTCATTGGAAGCGCTGGTTTCCTGGAGGTCTCCATAAATCAGGGAAATGCCCAAAGATATTTCAAGGCAGATAAGGGTAGTAAAATAATTATCGAAATTGGTCAAAGTCCGTTTTAAGACAAAATTATATTTAGATATCAAGTTAGGCCTTTGGCAACTAAATATTCCCCTCCCTTGATGGGAGGGGCAAGGGGAGGGTGATTAACTTTTTACTTCACCCCCACCTAACCTCCCCCATCAAGGGGGAGGAACCAAAGTTTGAAATTCCTGAACATCAAGTTAGACCTTTAGCAACTTTTTCAATGTAGCGCGAACTTCAGTTCGCTTACATCCTATGCGAACTAAAAAAGGATCATTATGTAATTATTTATCTTTGTGTCTTTGAGTCTTAGTGGCAGAATAATCACTAAAATGTTAAACAAAACTTACAAAGAACAATTAGAAAAATGGGATAAGACATACCTTTGGCATCCATTCACCCAGATGCAGGATTATGTGAAAGAAACGCCCCTGATTATTGAAGAAGGAAGCGGTATCTTCCTTAAGGACGTCAATGGCAAAGAATACATCGATGGGGTTTCATCCATGTGGTGCAATCTGCATGGCCACCGCAAGAAGGAAATCGACGATGCAATAAAAAGGCAACTCGATAAGATTGCACACACGACACTCCTTGGCCCATCCAATATACCCGCCATCGAACTAGCCAGGAAACTCGTTGAGATTGCGCCGGAAGGATTGCATAAGGTCTTTTATTCAGATAACGGCTCTACGGCGAATGAAGTTGCCCTGAAAATGGCCTTCCAATACTGTCAGCACAAGGGATTTAAAGATAAGACAGAATTTGTAGCCTTGCAATACGGTTACCACGGAGACACCATAGGGACGATGAGTGTCGGTGGAACAGAAATATTTCACGGCGCCTTTCGTCCTCTTTATTTCAAGACACACTTCGCACCCGCACCGTATTGCTATCGCTGTCCACTGGGAAAACA
>MHZD01000163.1 GCA_001828645.1 Planctomycetes bacterium RIFOXYC2_FULL_41_27
CAAGCCCCACCACTGCGGGTATACCCAAAGCACGGGCAACGATGGCAGTATGCGATGTCCTCCCGCCTACATCAGTAGCAAATCCTTTAACTTTTTCGGTATCAAGCGAGGCTGTTTGCGACGGGGTAAGATCGTGCGCCACCAACACCACTTCCTGTGCAAGGTTTTTAAGCTCTTCCCTTTTTTCACCCAATAAATTCCTTAAAAGCCTTCTTTCGACATCAAAGATATCACTCACTCTTTCTGCCAGGTAAGTATCGTTAATGTCCTGAAATTTTCTGATGTAAACACGCAACGCCAGAGATACTGCAAATTCTGGTGTAAAATTAACCTTCTTTATTTTTTCAATAACTTCATTTTTCAGACGCGCATCCTGTAAAATCATTCTGTGGGTGCCAAAGATCGAGCCGATTTCAGAACCTAAGTCTTCGGATACCTTCTTCTCCAAATCGTCAATTTCTTTTTTAGAATCTTCGATGGCCTTTTCAAGCCTAAAAATTT
>MHZD01000164.1 GCA_001828645.1 Planctomycetes bacterium RIFOXYC2_FULL_41_27
CTCACTTCCAGAGGTCATATATTCTTTAAGCAGGAAAGGGTGGGACTGGATGGTAAAACATTCAATATGCTTAAGTTTCGAACGATATTTATAGATGCAGAACAAGAAACAGTCCCTGTTTGGACAACGAAAGACGATCCGAGACGCACTAAAATTGGTAAATTACTCAGGAGGACAAGCCTGGATGAACTTCCGCAGTTTTTCAATGTATTAAAGGGAGATATGAGTATCGTGGGGCCTCGTCCTGAACGGCCTGTCTTTATTGAAAATTTTAGAAGTACTATCCCAAAATATATGTTAAGACACAAGACGAAGTCTGGGATTACAGGCTGGGCTCAGATCAGCGGCTGGCGTGGAAACACATCATTGGAAAAACGAATTGAATACGACCTGTATTACATTGAAAACTGGTCACTCATTTTGATCTGAAGATAATCTGGCTCACCGTATGGAATGGACTCGTCAACAAGCATGCATACTAGCAAAATGAGAAGGCAACCACAGATTTCACTGATTACACAGATAAGTAAAAAATTCATATTTTTTATCTGTGCAATCTGTGGTTTCAAATGTTTTTTCATTGGTCTGATGCCTGTCTCGTTCGATCTATTGGCAGAAAGTTTAAGGCCAAACCCGGTTTGGGAAATTAACACAACAGATACAAGTCTGGCAACGACTGCTCTTAAAATCGCAAAAGAATCCTATCCAGAAATCGATAGTGCATACTATCTCAAAAAGATTGAAAATATCATTGAAAATATCAAAACGAGCCTCCGTGACGAAACAGAGCCTGAGCAGATTCTCAAGACCATGAACATTGTGCTTTTTAACGAACTCCAATTTAAGTACGTTCAAACGGGCAATCTTGAATATATATCCTTAAATAAGGTTTTGGATACGAAAATCGGCAACTGTGTAGGTTTGTCAATTCTCTATCTCTGTTTAGCAGAAGGCTTACATTTGCCTATATATGGGGTAAGCGTGCCGGAACATATATTTGTACGGTACGATGACGGAGATTTCCGTAGAAATATTGAAACGGGTTATGAAGGTATGTTTACTCCTGATAGTTATTATATCAATATGCACGGGAAGCGTATTTCACAGGCAAGCGTCAAGCATGGATATTACCTCAAGAATCTTACTGTTGACGAAGTTATTGCTGATATTTACCTGAACCGTTCAATAATTCAAAAAGAAAAAGGTAGTATAGAAGCCGCATTAAAAGACGTAAATCGCGCCATCGAATTGCATGGGAACGATGCCGTAGCTTTTTGTAACCGCGGTGTCATTTATGAGAAGACGAAGGATACTGAACGGGCAATAAGTGATTATAACAAAGCCATCGAGCTGAATCCTGATTATGCGCCAGCCTATTATAATCGTGGTTCTCTTTACGCTACCATAGAGGTTATCGATAAAGCCATTATGGATTACAGCAAGGCATTGTTATTAGATCCCAGTTCAATCTTATCCTATTATAACCGGGGCGTTGCCTTTAAAATGATAGGCAGGTCGGACTTGACCATTGAAGACCTGAGCAAGGCCATTTCCTTAAACCCCAAATTTGCGGCTGCATACGCCCAACGTGGACTGGCTTATGCGGAATCGGGTGAACCTGAAAAAGCCTTAGAAGACTTCAACAAGGCGCTGGAACTCGATCCCAACAATACCGAAATCTATATGAAAAGGGGGATTCTTCATGCCGATGCACAACGTTTTGACGACGCTATAAAAGATGTAACAGCCTTCATTGAATTCTCGCCAAACAATACCTTTGCTTATTATATCCGGGCCAAGGCGTACCGTGGGAAAGGAGACATGCAAAAGTCCATGGAGGATTACAACAAGGTGATAGAATTGAGTCCCCGTCTTGCTGGCGTGTATTTCGAACGAGGTCAAATCAAAAACCAGTTAGAAAGGACAGATGAAGCCCTTGCGGACTTTAACACCTCCATCGAACTCTTTCCTTATAATCCTTTCGCCTACCTTCATCGCGGAAATACCTTTAAATAGCTGGGAAGGAATGAAAATGCACTGAAGGATTATTTGACTTACTTAAAACTCAACCCCAATGCCCCCGACGCAGAAGAAA
>MHZD01000165.1 GCA_001828645.1 Planctomycetes bacterium RIFOXYC2_FULL_41_27
CTTAATTATGAGGTAGAAAATGAGTAATTTTATAACACATATTAATTTCTGGGTTGTGCTTGGTTTTATTGGACAATTTCTGTTTGGCTCCAGATTTTTTATACAATGGATTGTCTCGGAAAAGCGTGGCGAAAGCATTATTCCAGAGGTATTCTGGTATTTAAGTATGGCTGGCAGCGTCATATTATTTACCTATGCAATTTACAGACTCGACCCGGTATTTATAATGGGACAATGCTCAGGGATTTTTATCTATACACGCAATATTATGTTAATTTATAAGAAGAAGAGACTCTTGGCCGCGGCAACGGGCGAAGGGACTAATTTCCCAAAAACTGCCGCCGAATAAATTTGCTGAGTAAACACAACCTAAATTCTCCAATGGGACGCAGATTAACACAAATAAGTACATTGTATAGGAATTTTCATTTTATTTAAGCGGGTTATACGGTGTATGGCGTAGAGAATCCCCCTTTATTAAAGGGGACTGCATAGGCATACCTAAAAATAATGACGTGGGTATTTTATTTAACTCACGCAATAGGTGATTAACATTGCTTATATATACTGTTGAAAATTTCTGAAAACATTGTGATTGTATTGGAGAGGATACTCCTTCTTTAAGGTTTTTCCTTTGCGGTCTTTGCGCCTTTGCGGTGGGCCGAACTGTTACACAATTTCCGATACGCTTGACCAATTAAGTGAAAAAATATTTTTTCGCATTCATTTTATTAATTGCTGTTTCATCCTGTAATTATATGGAGGAACGGTCTACTCCACACGTCAAAACCCTCCACCCGCCTCAAAGAAACGAAATTAGCTCCGTTGCAATCTTGCCATTCAAGAATAAAACAGAGAAAAAAGGGGCAGAAGATATCCTCCGGAAGTGTTTTTTTACAAACTTTAGTATGAAAGGGTATAATGTTCTCAGACTCGAAGATGTCGATGAACGTCTGCACCTGGCTGCAATCGACGCTTCTAACCTCGATAAAGAAGATGTGTACAAGATGGGGCGGATCGTAAAGGCTGACGCCGTCATTTATGGTGTGGTTACGAAGTGTTCCAAGAGATTTTTCGGCGTATATTCCCAGGTGGTACTTGGGGCAGAGATGAAGATGGTAGATGCGAGGTCTTCCAAAATTATCTGGCAGGCAGACCATACGGAAACAACTCACGGTGGATCAGTGCCGATATCACCCTTTAGCGTTCCGGAGGCGGTTATTGAAAGTTCAATCAATGTAAGAGAAAAGGTAATTGCAGAAACTGCCGACCGACTCGTAAAAAAATTTCTTGCCAGTATCCCAGGTAAAGATTTTGACTCTCCTATCAGCGCTAATGTGATTTCTGTCAAATCCGATGGGCATTCAATGGAGGTTTACTATAGGGTACAAGACGGAGACACGTTATCTGGCATTTCTGAAAAATTCTATGATGATGCATCCAGAATAGAGGAGATCAGGAGTGCCAATATGGTCATATCAGAGGAGACAATGAAAGCAGGGCAGGAATTAATTATTCCTAATGTGCCTATCCTTAAAGATATTGAAGAATCACAACAGATAGATAGAAACAAATACAAGAAGGCCGTCTATCGTGTGAAGTGGGGCGATAGTCTTTACGAAATTGCGTCGAAGGTGTTTCATAATGGCAAGAGATGGACAGTTATCTATGATTCAAATAAGAATGAAATAACAAATGTCAAAGATCTTCCCGTTGGACAGGTCATTATTATACCGCTAACCGTTCCCAAGTCGGATTCTTTCAAGAGAGATATCTAGCGAGGCGAAGCCTCAGACCTATAAACGAGTTTGGAACCACAGACTTCGTCGTGAGCGCTCAGTCGAACGATTTCACAGATTACACAGATAAAAATACCAATTCATATAATCTGTGAAATCTGTGTAATCTGTGGTTTCTGTTGTTATATTCACAGCAGGCTTTTTACACACAGAATTGTTACTTGCGAGTGGCGCATGGATTTTCGATGTGGGATGCATATCCTGTTTTTTATATGTTTTTTAACACGTCTGTGTTTTGTTGGAAGGTATCTTGATAGTTGCGATAGCATAGACTTTGCCTTAGGACTTCATGATTACGACCTGTCTCTCCTTCAGCCACACTTTCCTGGTTATCCTGTCTACATGGTTGCTTCGTCGTTATTTTTCAAACTATCACATCAAGACGTATGGTCACTGGCAATGCCCGGTGTTCTTTTTGGCAGTATTACCGTGTATCCGCTTTCTTTACTTACCAGACAATTGTTTTCTGAACGAGTTGCTATCCTAACTGCGGTTCTTTACCTTATCAACCCCCTCTGTTGGTTGCAGGCGGAAAGACCTACCTCTGATGCTATGGGGCTTTTCTTTGTGATCTCAGCCGCCTATTTATTGTATTGTGTGTTTAAATTGAAAGTCCTATTACGGGCACCTGCATCTAAAGCTGCAGAGAAGGCGGATATTAATCTCGTGACTCGTTGTATTTCAAAAAGGTATGGGCGCTTGAGTGACAGAAATTATCTTTTTTTGGGCAGTCTATTCCTGGGTTTCGGACTGGGTGTACGGCTTTCTTACTTTCCGTTTATTGCCTTTTGGATGGGTATTTTATTGTATTTGGCTATTCAAAAAATGCGCTTTTTTAAAGATGTTATTTTATATGGAATGATGGGATTCGTTATCGGTGTTTGTGTGTGGTTTCTCCCCCAGATTAGCTATGTGGGCAGGCATCCTTTTTGGGGGAATTGCCTTTCGTTTTCTCGTGGACATTTTACCGATTGGGGTGGTTCTGTAATTACCTTTGGGGGATTAGGCAGGGTTGCCTGTCTTGTAAAGTCGATATGGGTGTACGGGCTGGGAGGTTGGTGGAATGATGCCTCGTTTTTGAGGCTGGCAGCTTCCTTGATTATGATTGTCACTTTTCTTTATTCCTTCAAGCGGTATCAATTTGACCGCAGAGGATTTTTTTTAGGATTGTACGTAATTCCTTACATGCTTTGGGTGATTCTAGGACAAAACGTGGCAAATCCGAGACATATCATGCCTATTCTCCCGGCAGTATTAATGCTGATTGCCTACGGATTGTGTAAAACTTATGAGGAAATGAATAAAGGCATTTCTATAATCCTTACAGTAGCATTTGTCGTGAGCATGTCGGTGATATCGTTTAGATTAGTCCTTCGATACCATAATAATGTCCCTGCACCAATACAGCTAATCCAATTTATTGAAAAGCAGTTTGATTGTCTCTCTACAAAAATCTATTGCGGCGGTGAGAAAAGATTCTTTGATTATTACGCGCCACAGTGGGATGTGAGGAGTATCGAGGATGTAACGGGGCTGGGTATTGACTTAAAATCTTCATTATATAAACCTCAAAATATTCTGATAGTCCGTGCATTAAGGAAAATCGAAGAGTTTGAGGCAAATAATCCACCGATAATAACGTTTGAGGCTAATCCATACACAGACGATACAAAAGAAGGGTTGCTGTTATATAAGTGGAATGGTTTATAAACTACAGTGCCCTCTGAAATTTTTTTAGTAAATTTTCCATGCCTCCTTTCATTTCTCACTTGCACCAACAAGCGAAGCGTTGTGATTTATAATTTTGTAAAAATTACAATCATCATTGTAAGAATTACATGATTTTATATTCAGGGACGGCCTTACAGCAGGCGGAATAAAATTTTATTTCCCCAGAACCATACCTTATACAGGTACTTATAGCATACACCTTTCCTATAAAAAATATTTGGTACTGTCATTGCACTCCTCTTATTGATTGTTTAGTTTTTTTGAAAACATCAATAGTTGAAAATGCCTCTGTGACAATATGTAGCGGCAATTCATGAATTGCCGCTACGTTACCTAACCCGAACGAGTCGGAAACCGTAGCGCTGGTGGTTTTTATCCCCCGCCATTGGCCGACCACAAGGGACTTCGTCGTGAGCGCTCAGTCGAACGATCGGCGCTACATTTTTTTGCTAAAAATGTCAAAATATTCTTGAATATGCCTGGTTATAGATGAGCGGAGGCTAACGTCACTTCTTAAAATTACCGGACTTATATCGAGTAAGTTAATTCTCCAGCGTACTATATGCCATGAAAAAATGAGGGAAGAAAATAACGGATTGAATTTAAATCGCATAAAAGTACTTAATCATTATTTTGACATATAAAAAGACCGATGAAACAAAAAACGATTCTTATTACAGGCGCAACAGGTTTTCTGGGCAGTTTTATTACACAAGAACTCCTTGAAGCGGGATTTCGTCTCAAACTCCTCGTTAGAAAAACGCATAGTTTACAAGCAACGGAAAGAGTTTCTGAAATCTTTCCACTATCTGCTTTATCAGTGTTTGCAGATAGAACTCGAGTGGGACGTATCGAAATTATTGAAGGGGATGTTTCAAAAAAGTATTTAGGACTCGATACAAGAGAGTACAGAAGACTGGCAGAAACTATTGACGAAGTATTTCATTGTGCTGCGGCCACAAAATTTAACGATGGACACAATACACTTACTCAAACGAATGTGTCGGGAACGGAAACCGTTGTCAGGTTTTGTTATACAGAAAAAATTAAACGATTGCACTATATCAGTACCGCATATGTTGCAGGAAAGAGGCGCGATGTAGTTTATGAAGACGAATTGGATGAAGGACAGGCATTCAATAACAACTATGAAAAATCGAAATTTGATGCAGAGAAAATTTTGGGACAATTTGTCCGACAATACGATGTTCCAACAACGGTTTATCGGCCGAGCATTATTGTAGGCAACTCCAGGACTGGTTATACAAAAAATTACGATAACATTTATATTTTTGGCAAGGGACTTTACTACCTCAAAAATTACAAAACACAAAAGTCTCATGAGAATGATTTCTCAATGAACCCAAAACGCATACATCAATCTTCGTATTTAAGAATTCCCGGAGATAAGTACGGCACCATAAACTTAATACCTGTAGATTATGCCGCACGAGCAATTATTACCATATCAAGACGTGATGAAAGCATAAATAAAATATTTCACATAGTAAACCCATCTCCTCCTACACTTGGCGAAGTTGCGGAATGGATGGCGGTCGCTACGGGTAATCGCATAAGGATAGTTCCTTTCCATGAACTCCAGGCACAACCATATACCGTGTTTGAAAAGCTCTTTTTACGGGGTACTGAAGCGTTTCAACCATATTTGTTCGGAGAATCTTATTTTGACTTTACAAACACAAAAAGACTCTTGAGCGGCACTGGGATTGAATGTCCTTTAATTACCCAGGAACACATTAATCGTTTTATACAATATGGAGTTGACACCCATTGGGGTAAGAAGAATACTACTTCGGGGAAAGAAGATAGATCCCTTAAAATACAAGAGCCGCTTCTCTCTGTAAGGGATTGACAATAAATAACATGAACAACTTCGTGTTGTTGTGCCATCAGGGCTAAAGCCCCGGTATGGCGTGTACCCACTAACCCCAGCCTTAAGGCTGGGGTTAGTGACGGTCTTATCGTTCGACTGAGCTCACGACGAAGTCTGAATTGGGCTTTAGCCCTGACAGTGCCTGTACTGAGCCTGTCGAAGTGCCTGATCTTCAAAGTGTTGGACAACAAACTTGTTCAGATTATTTATTGTCAATCCCTTTGAATATGAATAATTTGTTGGGAGAAAAACAAATAAAGGAAAGGCCTGAAATTCCCGGAAATATAACACATAGCGAGTACTTTAATAAGCTATTAAAGGAAAGGGTAAATTTGTCCCCGATTCCTAAAATATCTTCACTCAATGCCGTTATGCAATTTGAAATAACGGATAATGGAAATGGAACATGGAACATCATCGTTGAAAACGGACTGGTAACGGATGTGACTGCAGAACTTTGTGTTCCCCCCACGTGCATCTTCAAGCTAAATAGCGCTACGTTTTTGTCAATTATCAAACGTGAAATAACGCCGCAACAAGCTTTTTTTCTGGGTATGGTGGACATTAAAGGCGATATATTATTGGCATTAAAAATGAATATCCTGGTTACTTATATGTAATTTTTTACGTAATTGCTCAAAATTGTGTTGAATCAAAACAAATACGTATATCAATGCAACTTTACCCACCCCTAAATCCCCTCCCAAGAGGGGACTTCTCTATTCCCCTCTTGGGAGGGGTTAGGGGCATACGTGTTAAGTTAAGCGATTGGGGTGGGTGGCATGGACAAACTTTGTTTGTCCGTGCCTTTCTTGCGACACACAACGGCACAAAATCCACTGGAAACGTGGCTGACCACTGTCCCCCGCTGGCGGGGGGTAGGGGGGTGGAAAAGGAACACGAAAACAATGCGGGAAAAACCAAAAGCCGATGAAACCAATAATTACGCCTACAACAAATGGTTGCAACCG
>MHZD01000166.1 GCA_001828645.1 Planctomycetes bacterium RIFOXYC2_FULL_41_27
ATTCACCCATATAAAAAGTTATAAGGTTTGTAAAACTAAATCAACACTATGTAACTTCGTATATATGGGTCCCTCCGGTGAAAGGTCACTCTTCATCAGGACTATCTGTGTTATATGTTCTAAGCCAAAATTAAACCCATTGTACGAATTCAGGCACTCCGTAAGTTTGCTCACATTCCTGCGTGTCTTTACACGCCCCACAGTTAGATGCGCATCGAACTTACGAGCCTCGTGTTCCACACCCAATGCCATTAATTGGTTGTCCAATCTCTCATGAATTTTTGTTAATACCCCTCCAGTATCTATCGCTTGTGCGAAAATAACACGTGGACTTTTAGGTGTTGGAAAAGCGCCCACTCCTGCATAACTAAGATTAAACGGTTTTATGTGAGTTACAGAGTCTTTTATTATATTGAGAACCTCTTCAGTTTTTTTCTCGTCAATATAGCCAATAAATTTTAGCGTAATATGGAGATTTTCTGGGGCTACCCACCCTACATCTGCACCCGCCTTTTTGAGCTTATCTTGAAATGCCGTTAATTTTTTCCGTGTTTCCTCAGCAATTTCGACTGCGACAAAGAGTCTGACGTTCATAATTCGAGAATTTTTATTTTTGACAGGATTTCCAAATTTTTATTTTTGTGTTTATCCTGTTTTCGTCCTGTTAATCCTGTCTGGTAAATTCATCATAAGGCGGTTGATTTAATAGTTTCTGATTTTTCGCACAGATGTTTCGTGGAGTAGTCGAGACGATTTAGCGTCCTTTCTTTTCCCAAAAGCTCCATCGTCTCAAAAATGCCAGCGCTGACGCTTTTGCCTGTAATGGCGACCCTCATGGGCTGTGCAAGTTTGGAAAATCCTACTCCAACCCTTGTGGTTAATACCCGCAAGGAGTCTTCTAAATGTTTTTTGTCAAAATTGTCTATCAATGAAATAACTGAATGCACCTCTTTTAATAACTCACAGATTCCTTCCTTTTTGAGGAATTTATCCACGGCTGCCTGATCGTATTCAATGGTATCGGTAAAGAAGAACCGTGTCTGATTGAGCAAATCCTGGAAGGTCTTGAATCGTTCGTGATACAACGTTACCAGGTTGGAAAGCCACTCCGGAGAAGTCTTTGTCAGATCAATACCAGCCTTTTCAAAAAACACCTTAACCGCTGTGGTCAGATGCTTAATAGGTGTATTTTTAATATATTGGCCGTTCATCCAGTCCAGTTTTGTATTATTGAATTGTGCGCTGGTTTTGTTTACCCGTTTTAAGGTAAAC
>MHZD01000167.1:0-782 GCA_001828645.1 Planctomycetes bacterium RIFOXYC2_FULL_41_27
TCAATACAGAGTTAATTCTTGCGGATATGGACACCGTTGAAAAACGATTGGTCAAAAATGAAAAGCTGGTGAAGACAGGGGATAAAAATATTATTGCCTCCATCGATGTGCTGAAAAAGGTGCGAGAAAACTTGAATAACAGTAAGCCACTGAGGCTATTAACTCTGACGGACGAAGAAAGGAAACACATCGAAGACCTGCATTTAATGACTGCAAAACCTGTGTTATACGTTATCAATGTCTTTGATTATGAAAAGGATAAACAATATATCGATATTGTTGCCGATTATTCAAAGAAAGAAAACTCCAAATGCGTGGTTATCTCAGGCGATATCGAATCAGAAATTGCCCAGATGGAGCCACAGGAGAGAAAGACCTATTATACAGAAATGGGGATAGAGGAATCCGGGCTTGAAAAATTGATCCGTGGAACATACAGTTTGTTGGGTCTGATTACCTATTTTACGGCAGGTCCGAAGGAAGTAAAGGCATGGACGATTAAACATGGTACCAGGGCGCCGCAGGCTGCAGGGGTAATTCATTCTGATTTTGAACGGGGATTTATCTGCGCGGAGACTTACAATTACGGCGATCTTATTGCCCTGGGTTCTGAACAAAAGGTCAAAGAAAAGGGACTCTTAAGGCTTGAGGGGAAGGAATACGTTGTGAAAGACGGAGATATCGTGCATTTTAGGTTTAATGTATAACTATGAGGAACATTCAACCCTTTTCAAGCCGTTCTCCTCGAACGATAATACTGCTTCTCTTAGCAATTGTCTTCT
>MHZD01000167.1:808-1006 GCA_001828645.1 Planctomycetes bacterium RIFOXYC2_FULL_41_27
TCTGCCCAGAAAAAAAGTGTTCCTGCCCCTGAACTGTCAGGCGGCGCTGCCTGGCTTAATGTTTCAAAGCCACTGACCCTCGCTGATTTAAAGGGAAAAGTAGTGCTTCTGGATTTCTGGACATACTGCTGTATCAATTGCATGCACATCATTCCAGACCTCAAAAAATTAGAAGCAAAATACCCAAAAGAATTGGTA
>MHZD01000168.1 GCA_001828645.1 Planctomycetes bacterium RIFOXYC2_FULL_41_27
GAGAGCCATTATGAACGCTCTTAATGACGCCAATCTGACGCTGCATGACATTTCTTATATCTCTGCCAATGCCTATTCCGGTATTCATGGCGATGCGCTTGAAACTAAAGTTATCAAAGAAGTCTTTGGTATGCGATCAAAACTCATCCCTGTGTCAGCTATAAAATCTATGACTGGTGAGTGTTTTGACGCCTCGGGTGCATTACAAACCATAGCCGCATTGATGTCCATCAAAACACACACAATTCCACCCACTATAAATTATAAGGAACCGGATACAGAGTGTGATTTAGATTACGTGATCAACAACAGCAGGGCTGTCCCAGTCAAGAACGTCCTTATAAACTCTTTCTCCCGATTGGGAAATAATTCATCCTTAATTATCTCCAAATACAAACCGTAATTCATGCTGTCTTCCGATACGTGTATTCAATCCACAAAAAAGGATATGCTATATCCTTATTATGATGCGATTGTGATTGGTGCGGGCGTAGCAGGGTTAGTATGCGCTGCATTTCTTGCCAAATGTGGAAAAAAAGTGCTCATGGTGGAGCAACATTTCATTCCCGGAGGTTATTGTACTTCTTTTAAGCGAAAAGGTTTTACCTTCGATGCCGCAGTTCATCATATTGGAGGTTGCGGAAAATGGAGCGTTGTCGGTCGCTGCTTTAAGACACTTGGGATTGAAATGGATTTCTATCCTCTCGACCCAATGGACCACCTGATTTTCCCCAACTTCAGCATTGAAATTCCAGCCGACCTGGACGAGTATATCGCACGTTTACAGGATCGTTATCCATTGGAAAAAGATAATATCAAAGATTTCTTCCGAGATTTTATAAAACTCTACCGCGCTACATTTAACAATGAAAAAAGCCAAATTATTGATAAATATAAGGATCGAACGTATGGCGAGATGTTAGATGCCTTTTTTAAGAATGACGAACTCAAGATGATACTTGCCGGCCAATGGGGATACATAGGTCTCCCCCCTACTCAGGCATCCGCTATTGCAATGTGTCAAATGATGATCAATTATCTCAAAGACGGCGCATTTTTCCCTGCGGGTGGTACGCAAGAGTTTGCGAATGCAATTTTTAAGAAATTTATTGATTTTGGCGGACATGTTATGCTATCATCAAGAGTCAAAAAAATCCTTCTGAATGGTAGTTCCGTAAAAGGCATTAAGTTACAGGATGGTAAAGAAATTTCCTCCGGTTTAGTTGTGTCGAATGCTGACGCCAGGCAGACTTTTTTTGACCTATTAGAAGGTAAATCCGATCCATCCTTTCTTAAAAAAGTTGAGGAGATGAGAGAAAGTTGTTCCTTTTTTCTTTTATATTTAGGCGTTGGAGGTGATGTAGATTTAACGAAGGTAAAGAGAGGGTTTTATCATACGGCCACAGATGCAAGCGCTATGGACAAAGAGTGGTTATATATTTCCGTTCCAACAAAAATTAGTCCTACCCTTGCACCTTCAAATAAGCAAATAATATCTGTGGTTGTCTATTTGAATAAAGCGATGTATAAAAACGTTACCGATTGGAAATCTTTTAAAGAACGCATGACATTACAAACGATCAATAGATTAGAATCATATATTCCTGATTTAAATAAATATATCGAAGTAAAAGAGTCAGCTACACCGAAAACCCTGGAACGTTACACATCAAACACAAGCGGAGCTGCTTATGGCTGGGAAGTCACGGTCGACCAAATGTGGGAGAATAGACTATCACAGAAGACACCGATTGAAAATCTATATTTAACAGGTCATTGGACAAGACCAGGTCCTGGGATTTGTGCCGTTGTCTCTTCGGGATGGAGCGTAGCTAATTTAATTATGGAGAATTGGAGGTAAATAAAAATATGAGTAGAAAAATGAT
>MHZD01000169.1 GCA_001828645.1 Planctomycetes bacterium RIFOXYC2_FULL_41_27
AGAGGTAACCGAGGATTTTCAGAGGATGGCTGGTATTCAGACTATTGAGGAAGAATATTTTCGTGTAGGATTTTCTAAACGCATCATTAATCGTGTTACGTGGCTGGTCGTTCTCGTAATTGCCGCAACTATATCACAGGCTATATTGAAAAGATATTCCGGAGTCTTAAGCTCGATGATCGCCCTTGCATATTTTATCCCCATGCTCACCGGCTCTGGCGGCAATACCGGATCGCAATCTTCTACCCTCATAATTCGGGCGTTAGCCACAGGAGAAGTAAAATCCAGAGAATGGTGGCACATTCTATTGCGGGAATTTAAGGTTGGCGCCACGCTTGGGTTCGTCATGGGGTTGATCGCCTTTACCATCGCCGCCATTTCCCTGGGAAAGATTTCAGTAGCTGTAACCGTTGGTATATCCTTGTGTACCGTAGTTTGTGTGGGGAATATCGTTGGTTTGGCCATCCCATTGTTTTTTCGGTTTATAAAACTAGACCCCGCCTTCGTATCAGCGCCACTCATAGCAACATTGCTCGATGCTACAGGATTGGTTATTTATTTTGAGATTGCCCGCAGGATACTTGCTACAACTGCGCCATAACAACAAGCATTTCTGGTGGGTATATTAACTTGACATTTTTTTTATAGAATGGTATTCTTTATTCGAAATTATTGGAGCGAATATCCTCACTTTTTAAAATTTTACTTCACCCTTCGGTGTTAAGCAATATTTAATCACGCTGAAAGGAGTTACCGTTTGAATAATCATAACAAGTCTTCAAAAGGGAATATCATCCTTTGCGGTCTAGCCTTTGACAACAAAGACAAACATAAAAGAATCACGACTGGAGAGAACTTTTACGTTATCGGAGGCTCCTCTGAGACCCACGGAAACCTTGTTGAAAAGGTAATGGAATTTACCGAGGTAATTAAGAAATACGGCAAGAAGTTAGATAATCTTTCTGAGGCTGAATATTATGATATTGCAAAAGAGGTCTGCAATCAGAACGAAAAAGTGTACTGGTTTTATCACGTATAATTTATAAAAGAAACTTATGAGAAAAACCTTTCTTGTATTTTTCATCATTCTTACAAATGTTGTTTGTGCTGCCCACAGTTATGGCACGGACAATTTTGGAGACTTTGATGTGCATTATCAACTGGGAAACGAATATAACAAACGCGGCTTGGTTGACGATGCAATTCGGGAATACAAAAAGGCCATGGAGATAAACGATCGCTCACCAAAACTCTATAATAATTTAGGTGTAGCCTATGGCAAAAAAAAGTTGTTCGACGATGAGATTTTTTCATATAAAAAAGCAATTGAGTTGGACACAGGCTATAAAGATGCATATTTTAACCTCGGGGTAGCATGTGGCGCAAAGGGAATGATAGACAATGAAATCAGCGCTTATAAAAGGGTTATAGAAATCGATCCTGACAATCTAGAAGCCTTCTATAATCTGGGACATGCTTATCGGGGCAAGGAGATGTACGATGAGTCTATTGCTGCATATAACCGGGTAATAGAGATTGACCCTGCGTATATCAATGCGTATTTCAATTTGGGTGTTTCCTACGGCAAAAAGGGTTTGTTGGACAATGAAATCCTGCAGTACAGGAAAGTGCTCGATTTGAATCCCAATAGCGCCGAAGCACATTTTAATTTGGGGTTCGCATATGGTGAAAAAAAAATGATTGACGAGCAAGTTAGTGAATACAGAAAGGCTATTGCTATTAATCCAAAGTACGCAAAGGCATATAAAAATCTTGAATCCGTTTATCGTGAGAAGGGGATGAAAGAAGATGCCGACAGGGAATTATCCAATTATAATAATTTAGTAAGACCTTAATATACGAACCCGCAAAAAACCAGGCGGTATCCTGTGGGTTCTGATTAGGCTTGTACAATATCATAGATTAATGAGGAGGAATCACAAATGCTGGAAAAAATAGAAAAAACGATTACAGAAAAGTCAGAAAAGATTATGACCAATGAAAAAGTTGAGAAATTTGTAAACAATGTGGGTGGAATGCTCTGTTTTATAGGCGCAGTTGTGTTTGGAATCATGTTTATCGTAGGCGGCGCTAGCCTGATGAAGACGGGCAAAAACTATGTGGTAAAACCTGTCAAAGAGGCGAAAACAGAGGCAGAAGCGCCGACAGAAACTGAGTCCGCTGCTACAGAAGAGGTCAAACCAGCAGAATCCACTGAGCCCGCTGCTGCCACAGAAGAGGCCAAACCAGCAGAATCCACTGAGCCTGCAGCTATTACAGAAGAGGCCAAACCAGCAGAATCCAGCGCAGAATAATAATCAAATGATACTGCTTCAGAAAAGCCTGCAAAAGCAATTTTACTATTATTGAAGGAAATGAATCTGTGACCAAAAAGTTATTTTTGCAAACGAGTATTTTCTGTTTGATCTTATGCTTATTAGTTTTAAAACCAGCACACGCCGTTCTTTCAAAACCGACTCCAGAACAAATACAAGAAGCCATTGAATACGGACAGAAAAATAAAAATCTGGACATAGCTGCCTTTTCAAAGCCATGGACCATCTCGTTAGGCAAAGGTCAAGGATCTGCCTCACTATTTACCCCTTATCACAACCTTGCATACAAGGCCAGAAAAGCTGCAGTGGAGCGTAGGGAATTTACCAATCAAAACATCATGGAAGCATTAGATATTGGCAACATCCTTACCTTTTCAGTAACTGTCTACGGTGACCAATACGATTTCGCGATGCGCCATAGCGCAAAGATTTACCAAAGAGAAGAGGCAATACAACCCGAGTTTGAATTTACTCCAGAAATAGCAGATGCCAGTGAATTTTGGCCTAATTCACCCAGCCATACTGCGCGTCTGGTCTTTAAATTTCCGGTAAAAGATATCGACTTAAATGCCCTTGTTACATTTGTAATTGTAGCCCCGGGCGGCGAAGAAACTCCATTTAATTTCGATTTATCAAAGATGAAATAGGATTTCTCATAAATCCATTCGATCATTTTTGGCGCTTCTCACTGAAAGGGATAATTTATGAAAAAATATTTTTTTCTCACTTTTCTCGCATTAAGCATATCTTCCTTATCAGCAGGATGCCTAGGACTTAGTAAAAAATCCTCCAGGACGCAAGAAGCACATATGGCCTTGGTTGACCAAAAGATACTGGAACTTGATCAAGCGCTCTCAGGCCTAAACCTCAACGCCCAAAATCTTGGAAAACGCGTCGAAGAACTTGCGCAAAAGACTTCTGCTATAGACACAAACTATTCAAAACTCAACACCACCCTGGATGAGCTTAGCACGCAAGTCGCAACGAAAGATAGTTCCATTAAAGCCACTGTCTCTGAAACCCAAAAAAACATAAGCGACCTTATACAAAAATTACGTGAAATTGAACAGGCAAAAACTGAATTACAAAACCAGATCATTGCACTTCAAACCCAGAGGTCTCGTATAACGGACTCTGAAATTGGGCGGCAAAGCGAGGCTATGAAAGAAGAGGACAGGAAAACGATCGAAGAAGGGCGTGAAATGATTAAAGAAACAAGGGGCGAGAGAAATTCAGAAGAAGAGAAAAAAGAAGAGGAAACTGCAACCGGGCAGGGAAAAGAAGCATTACAAAAACTGCTGGATGAAGCCCTGACGCTATACAGAGACGGCAACTATAAAGATGCTATTGGCAAATGGGAGGAAGCTCTCGTTATAGACCCTGCGAATCTTGAAGCAAAATTTAATATTGAAATTGCAAAGGAGAAGATTAAACCTCCTCCAGAGAAATAGTTTAGTGTTCTCTCTATCATGTGTACGTAGCGGCGCAACTATATCAAAAGCTTCACGACCATACCAACGACACACATTGCAAGTATCAATTTAATAAAACGTTCGCCTTTCGTAACCGCCAAATTACTGCCAATCCAGCCTCCAAGACCGTTACCAGCGGCCAAAGCAAGACCTATTGGCCAGCATATCTTGCTGTTAAAGATAAATACAATCAGTGCAAATAATGCATTCATACCGATAATGAATACCTTGTGACTATTCGTCTCCACAAGATTTAACCCATTCATTGTGGTTAGAACTGCAATAATTAAGAAGCCAATACCTGCCTGAATAAATCCGCCATAAACTCCAATAAAGAAGAAAATAAGCATACTGGCTATACGGCGACTCTTGCTTAAACTGGTCATGCCTCCATTATACTGGACATTGCCTCGTCCCCTTCGTATTGGATTCCACAGGATAAGTCCAAGCACGAGTATCATAACCACAGCCAGTATCCTTTTGAACAGTATATCGGATACATCAACGGCAAGTTGAGCGCCGATAATAGCGCCTATAAGCGCAGGTAGTGACATAAGAAAACTCAGTTTAAAATTTGAAACGCCCTTCCTCTTGAAGCCTGCTACGGCTAATACGCTTTGTACCGTAATTGCCAGACGATTAGTCCCATTCGCCACCGTTGCCGGTAACCCCAGGAAAATAAGCACGGGCAGGGTAATCAGCGAACCACCGCCTGCAAGGGTGTTAATAACCCCAGCCACGACACCAACGGTAAAAATAACCAGAAATTGCCATAGTTCCATAGACATTCAATTTTAAGAAGATATATACAGTTTAAAATTATGAATCGGTCTTTGAAGGAATGAATTTTTCCAGTTATCCCTTTTAAGTCCCCCTTAGCAAAGGGGGACTTCGTCGTGAGCTCAGTCGAACGATTCAGGGGGTTGTGTTTTTCTGAACAATTCTACAACCCCCTAGCCCCCTTTTCTAAGGGGGATTCTCTATGCCATACATCGTATAACCCGCATGAATAAAATGAAAATTTCCTAAACAATCACGACATCTTTATTGTGTCAATCTTTGCGGCCAGGATAAAATCACTCTCTGTCAATCCATTAATTTTATGGGTATAAATGGTGATCTCTGCCTTTCCCCACGCGAGAGTAATTACTGGATGGTGTCCCTGCTCTTCGGCAATCGCCCCAACTTTATTCACAAAATCTAATGCCTTGCTAAAGTCAGGAAATTTAAAGCTTTTGAACAAATGGTGTTCTTCCACTACATTCCAACCTTCCACCTGCCTTTGCAATGTTTGAAGCGCCTCGCCTTTCAGGGGCGGCACTCCACCTTTACACGGTACGCATGTTTTGGATGCCAGTTCAGACATGGTGTTACCTCCGCAAATGAAAATATCAAAATATAAATTGACGTACAGAATTTCAAGCTTTAGTTCTTCCCCCTTGATGGGGGAGGTCAGGTGGGGGTGGAGAAAAAAGTATGATCACCCTCCCCTAACCCCTCC
>MHZD01000170.1 GCA_001828645.1 Planctomycetes bacterium RIFOXYC2_FULL_41_27
GATCAAGGCTTGTGCTGAAGCTGTTATTTAGGCAATTACCAGTTCTTCAACTTCATCAAGGTTGATTGTTTGTCTCGTCTGCCAAAGATTATAATTATTTTGCATTATCAACCAACTTTCGGGCGAACGTCCCAGTGTCTTTGAAAGACGCAGTGCCATTTCAGAACTGATGTTGCTTTGTCCTTTAATGAGCCGATTGAATGTAGAAGGAGCAACTTTGAGCTTTGCAGCTACGGTACGATAGCTTATTCCGAGAGGTTCAAGGTAAACTTCCCGTATAAACTCGCCTGGATGTGGTGGGTTATACATATTCATTAGTGATAATCCTCATAGTTGACAACATATACATCGCCATCTTGAAAGTCAAAAGTGATACGCCAGTTTTTACTTACATCAATTGCCCATAATCCTTGCATCTTTCCCTTCAGTGGATGCAAACGAAATCCTGGCAAATCAACATCTACAAGCACGGTTGCGGTATCCAGCGCTGCCAAACGCATTCTAATCTTTTGTTTATGAGCAGGTTGAATACCTGCGGCACTACCCGTCTCAAAGAACTTTTGCAGTCCTTTGTGCTTGAACGATTTGATCATACAAATAATTATAGAATATTTTGCGCAACACGCAACAGAAAATTTTTAAACATTCCGCTCAGCCTCGATGATCCCTCTGCGGGCTTACCGTAGTGTTCGATGCGATTTTAAAGAGTCACAGGGGGGCACATCTTAAATATTAAGTAACTGTTTCTTCAAATTTGTTATCTTATCACTCAGGTTTTTGTCTTTTTCTTGCAAATGCTGGATACATACTCCATGGATACTCAAGGGGATGTGTCACCGTCTTTCCACACGTATTTCTCTTTCAGAATGCACTGTACATTTCAAAAAGAAATGCCTATGGACAGCCATGTGGCATGTCTGCGAATTTGAAGGTGAAGGGCAAAATATCAAGGAGGTGAAATATGGCTGTTAGTGCAAGTGACATCAATGGCGTTAAGACGAAGCTTGTGGATGCAAGAACCGCACTTGTTACCATGCTTGGTGAGAGTGATAAGCAAAAACAATCGGTAATTACATTACATTTACACTCCTGATTCAGTGCCATAGTTCGAATCTCTCACTCCAATAAAATCAAATGTTATCCTTGTTTTTAAGTAACAACAGAGTTATAATTCGGTTGTTTTCTTCACAGGATTAAAAGCACATGATAAAAAATCCCGACCTATTAAAAAAATTTGAGGATGAATTTATCCGAAACGAAGGCAGGCTCAATTACCGTCAGTCCCTTAGACTCTTTACAGATATGTGGGAAGAGGGGGTGCGGCTTGGCATACTTCCCCCTAAAGACCCACTGGAAGGATTAGAGGTAGATATAAAGATCGCAAAGGTCTTGAATTCATGTTTGAAGAACTCCTCTCAAAAATAGGCGTATGCCTTAATAGACACAATCTCCCCTATATGATTATTGGCGGACAGGCGGTACTCCTTTACGGTGAGCCTCGCCTTACCAGAGATATAGACATAACCCTCGGCGTTAATATTGACCATCTTAATAAGCTCCTTGCAGTAGTAAAAGAGCTTTCATTAAAACCCATTCCAAAAGATAAGGATATAAATTCATTTGTCAAACAAACTATGGTATTGCCTACAATCGAAGAATCTACAGGTATAAGAGTGGATTTTATCTTCGCATTTACCCCTTATGAGATAAATGCAATAAAGAGGGTGAAAAAAGTAATAATAATGGGACAAGAGGTGTCATTTGCCTCTCTAGAGGATCTGATCATACACAAAATTTTTGCAGGCAGACCAAGGGATCTGGAAGATGTAAAATCTATTATCATTAAAAACACTGGGATAGACAGCAAATATATACGGAATTGGCTGAAGGAGTTTGAGGTATCTGCAGAAGAAAAGAAGGATTTTTTAATTACTTTTGAAGAGATATTGAGTCAGATAAATTCATAAATTGTGATGCTTACCATATATACTATTGAAAAAGGTAGGGACGAACATCTGTTCGCCCATACCTTCAGAAAAAACAAGAAGCTATATTTGTAACAGTTCACCCCCACCTAAACCTCCCCCATCAAGGGGGAGGAATACAAGGGAATAATGAGTATTCCCCGCCCCTGGCGGGAGGGGTTAGGGGAGGGGGTGAACAGTTTCCTATATCCTATTCAGATCCTTTAAAAATACTGTTTGATACCCCAGAAGGCGGAACTCTTGCGGAACGCTTCATCAAGATCGATTTCGACAATTACACCCCACTCATATTCCGGAATCCAACACCAGGTTCCTATTACTGGCACACCCCGATAGTCTGGATAACCTGTAACATCGTACCCTTCAATTCCGCTTAAGCATTCGGCTATTCCCTTTGTCAACCTTCCTGACTTAGGATTAATCCCGTTGAGTTCCAAAGCGGTCCTGGTTTTTATTATTTCTTTCCTTTTCAGTTCGATTACAAATCGTGACTCAGTGATAAGAACCCCCTCAGAATTAATAAGATAGGTTTCCCCACTTTCACCAATCTCCATACTTTGCATGAGTTTATTCAACTCCATTCTATCAACCCGAAGAACCACTATACCTGCAAAAGACCCTGTGCTATCCTGGACTACAGAAGATACAAACAACGTAGGCACATTACGTTCGATCTTGCCGAACTCATTCAAAATCGGTGTAGTTGAGGGCATCACGTCACTCACAAAAACTCTGCGCTTTTTTGCTTCTACGAAATAGTCTTCCCCGGAAATATTCATATTTACCAGATTTTTTTCTGTCGATAACCTTACAATCCCGGCAGAGTCACAGATAAATATACCTTTATACCCATATTCATCTCTGATAAACTCCAAATAGTTGAGGGCATTTACAAATTCATCTACTGATGTAACACCCCTTATATAATGAAGAGTCTGCGGTTTACTGGCAATCGCCATGGCGTTATTCTTATGCCCTTCCATGCACATCTTCAGCAAGTTGACTTGGCGGTGCATAAAACCTCGCAAATTTTTAATAGTGGTTTCCTGAAAAAATTTACGCACCTCATTACATGCCTCATCTATGTCAATTTCGGCAATAAGGCCCCAATTAAGATACGGCAGCCACAACCAGTAACCAATCACACTGGCGCCTCGATAATCGAGGTAGCCTGTATCGTTGTACCCTTCTACCCCTTTCAAACATTGCTGAACCGCCTGTGTCAGATTTCCTGTCCTGGGATTTGTCATCTTCAACTCTAACGTTGCCCTTTTTTTTATAAGACCGCCTCGCTTAAGTTCATCTGTAAATCGGGATGAGGTTAGCATATACCCATCTTTGTTGATTAAATAAACCTCTCCTGTTTCCGTAGCTCTCATGGGTATTATTAATTTTATAACTTCATTTACATCGAGCCGAAAGACCAAAACCCCCAGGACATCCATTTTTTCATTCGTGACCTGGGTTGATACAAACATCGTAGGTAATCCCAACTCCAACTCCCCGGATTCGTTCTCGATGGGTACGGTAGAAGGCATGATGTCGGAAAAAAACGTTTTCCCCTTGATCGCCTCTTGAAAATATTGCGCAGAGGAAATATCCTTTCCGATATTATTTTTATCCGTCGAAACAATGATCGTACCCGACGGGTTTACAACAAAGACTTCCTTGTAATGATATATATTTTTCAGAAAAGTGAGATACTCAAGGGGTTTAGAAAAATCTGGCTCCAACTTCTCTCGAATTACTGAACTACGATAGGCAGGCAAATTATTGGCAGTAACCCTTATATCTTTCTTTCTGGCATCTACCCAGGCTGTTATAATCTCAGCCTGTTTTCGTGTAATACCCTGCAAATCCCTTCCAATACCTTCCCTAATGATACTGAGGGTATCAGGAAAGGCCATTTTAACAACACATATGGATAATAGGGAAAATGATACAAGTGTAGCTATAATTGATTTGGTTGTTTTAAACATTGCTCTTCCTCCTTTCGTTAGAATTTTGACAATAGTTCACCGCAAAGGCACAAAGAGCGCAAAGGTAGCATTTTTTAGCCAGAGGTAGAGACGACCCGGCGGGTCGTCTGTACAGATAAATATTTTTAAAAAACCTTTGTGATTTTGTTGTAGAAAATAATCTTTCTGTAAAGTATTTTCTCATTCCTCCCCCTTTCTCCCCCTCTGGAGGGGGACATGGAGGAGGGCGTCCTTTGCGCCTTTGCGGTGGGCTGACCTGTTACAAATTTTGGAACAAACTTCCCCTTTTTCACCCTATTAAAGAGATCGTTAACTCAAATATTATACATTGGTTTTTTTTAAATTCAAAAGAATTAAGCATTTTAATACAAACACAATATTAAAAAGGATAAACCATAATCGTAACAGTTCAGGGACATGGGTTTCTGGCATAAACAACCCCCTAAATCCCCCTTTTCTAACGAAATCCCCCTTAAAAAAGGGGGCAAGGGGGTTGTATTCTGCATCCATTGTCAAGGTGGCTGAACTGTTACCCCTAATCCGAACTGGTCGGAAGTGTAAAACGAAAATTGCAAAGTTATTTTTGCATTTTTTAATTTACATTTTTCATTTTGCACTGATTTATTTGCTAAAAATGTTAAAACTCTTTTATTTAAGGATATTATTGTTTAACTTCCTTACGCCCTTTTTTATAAAGTTCAAGCCGCTCTTTGATTACCTTATCAAAACCATTATCGGTAGGTTTATAGTATTCCTTTCCCTGAAGTTCTTCGGGCATGTACACCTGCCCTACATAACCACCAAAACTATGTGGATATTTGTACCCCTTTCCATATCCAATGTCCTTCATCATAGAAGTCGGTGCATTCCGTATGTGAAATGGCACCGCTAATGAGCCTTTTTCTCTGACATCTTTCAACGCCTCAAGATAAGCCATATAGGAAGCATTACTCTTAGGCGCACTGGCAAGATAGGCAACACCCTGGGACAGGGGTATCCAACCTTCGGGCATTCCCACAAAATGAAAGGCATCCTTAACCGCAACAGCTAATTGGAGCGCCGCCGGATCTGCATTGCCAATATCCTCCGCCGCAAATATGATCATACGGCGTGCAATAAAAAGAGGGTCTTCGCCCGCATCCAGCATGCGTGCCAGCCAGTAAACGGCTGCATCGGGATCGCTTCCCCGCATGGATTTAATAAATGCCGAAATTACATTATAATGTTCTTCTCCACCCTTATCATAAAGGAGCGCCTTCCGCTGCATTGCCTCCTGGGCAATTTCCGAGGTTACTGTTCGCTTGCCCTCCTGATCTGGTTTCGTAAGCATAACAGCCGCTTCCATAGTGTTTAAAGCCACCCGGGCATCTCCATGAGAAAGGCGTGCAATAAAATCAAATGCGTCATTCTTAATCTCTACTTTCAGATTTCCAAGCCCTCGTTCCCCATCCTGTAATGCGTTGCTCATAATAGTCTTTAGATGGTCTTCGGTGAGTTGCTCCAGCACCAGTACCTTACACCGTGATAAAAGCGGGGCATTCACCTCAAAGGATGGGTTTTCTGTCGTGGCGCCAATCAGAGTTATCGTGCCGTCTTCCACATGATGCAGGAAGGCGTCTTGCTGCGCCTTGTTAAACCGGTGAATTTCATCAACAAAAAGGATAGTTTTTTTATTGTAATATTTAAGTTGTTCCCCGGCTTCTTCGATAACTCCCCGGATATCCTTAACCCCTGATAGTACTGCTGAAAAAGAAACAAAGTGGGCATCTACTGACTGGGCAACAATAGATGCCAGCGTTGTCTTTCCTACACCCGGAGGCCCCCAAAAAATCATAGATACCAGTTCCTTGTTTTCTACCAGCCTTTGAAGTATTTTGTTTGGGCCAACGAGGTGTTCCTGTCCCACAAACTCTTTTAAATTCCTCGGCCTTATCTGGTCGGCCAGTGGGGCTTTTTTCGTGGTTTTCATCTGTGCATCAAACAAATCTCTTTCTGGTCTTTTGATTGTCACCTAAATTTCCCCTTGTTATTTAGTCGGATTTGTAGATTCAGGCATTTGGTACCTCGATTCCAGGGCCGTTGCCATCGTATTAATTGCGCCTGCAAGTCCACCAATCTCATCACCTGATTCATAATGCACCCGTACATGGTAACTGCCCCCGGCAATTTTCCTGGCAGTTTCTGTAATATAAGAAATCGGCGCTGAAATCTTCTTTCCCAAAAAAAAGGCAACTATGATAACACCCACCGCAACCAACCCAAAGGTAAACAAAATATAATCCCGTAATTCGTAAAGTTTTCCATACCCCTCGTTGACATCAATCTCTGCAATCACGCCCCATTCGTAATCAGGCATCCATCGCCAGAATCCCATCACATTTACGCCCCGATAATCGGGGTAACCGTCGGCATCAAACCCTTCTGAACCTTTGAGACACTCAAGAACCCCCTTCGTCACAACATTCGTTAGCGGGTTGACGACCTTCAATTCCAGGGCAGACCGTTTTATAATCCGATGTTGCCCTTTTAAATCTTCCGCAAACTTGGATTCTGTCAGCATATATCCGTTTCCATTGATCAGGTAAGTCTCTCCTGTTTTGCCGATATGGATATTTTGCATCATTGTGTTAATCTCGGAGACGTCTATCCGCAGTGCTACCGTTCCCACAACAGAATTCGACCTGTCTTTAATCGGCGCAGAAATGAGCATGGTAGGCACACCAGTTTCTAACATCCCCGATTCATTTTCAACAGGAACATCAGAAGGTATGATGTTAGAGGTAAAGAAAGCCCCTTTGATAGAAGAGCGAAAATAATCCTTTGTTGAGATATTTGTGCCAACAATCTCTTTTCTTGAAGCAATTCGCACAATACCCTCACGGTCGGCAATAAATACCGCTTTCGAACCATTTTCCTTCCATACGTAATCAAAATATCCGATTGTCTCCAAATTTTCCAATAAATCTGTGCGCTCGACATTTCCAGCAAGCGACTGCATAACAAGAAGGACGAGGGGATTATTAGCGATACGTTGGGCATCAGCCGTACGTTCTTCCATCCATTTTGTGATCAATTCGGTCTGCTTCCGTACCGCTCCTTCCAGGTTTTTGATAATTTCGTCTTTCAAGGTCTGGAAGGTAATGGGGTAGACAACAAGACGCATAACAATGAGCGGCAGGAACGTCAATACCAGGAAAAAAATACTGAGTTTACTTTTTGTAGGTTTGAACAATATTTTACTCCACAATTATTTTCTTCAAAAAGCTTTCATCTCACCGCAAAGACGCAAAGGGCGCAAAGAAGGAAAGCAGAGGTTGAGAAGATGAGAAGTTGGGAAGACGAGAAAATCTCATCCTCTCAACTTCCCAACCTCCCAACTTCATACTCTTCACATCTCTGCGGTGAATTATTATTTTACTTTTTCGGTACTTTCTCCCAATCGGCCAGGAACCTCTTGACACCATCGTCAGTAAGTGGATGCTGAACAAGCAAGTCAAATACATTAAAGGGAATCGTCGCAACATCAGCGCCCATCATCGCTGCATCCCGCACATGAATAGGATTCCGAATACTAGCAACAATGATCTCCGTTTGGAATCCATAGTTGTCGTAGATGGTACGAATCTCCTGAATGAGTTCCATGCCTACCTGTCCCCTGTCATCGAGTCTCCCGACAAATGGACTGACATAAGTCCCCCCTGCCTTTGCCGCCAGGAGCGCCTGATTAGAGGAAAAACAGAGTGTTACGTTGGTTTTAATACCCTCTTCGGTCAATCTTTTTACGGCCTTTAAGCCATTTTTTATTAAAGGAATCTTGACCACAATATTATCGGCTATTTTTGCCAATTCCCTTGCCTCCTTGATCATACCTTCTGTATCCAGACTCACCACTTCGGCGCTGACGGGACCTTTTACAATGGAACATATTTCTTCAATCGTTTCACGAAACGGACGACCCGTTTTGGCTATCAAAGAAGGATTTGTCGTCACCCCGTCCAGTATGCCCAGACTATGAGCTTCCCGAATTTCTTTCACATCTGCCGTATCAATAAAAAATTTCATCTCATTTCCTTTCTTAACTATTTGCCACAAATAAACACGAATTTACAGGGATAACACATTTATGTATGTTAGGTTGAATATTAAATACTTAATATTGCAATAAAATACTTTACTTTGAATGCACCTTAAGATTTTTAGCCTTTACTTTGTATTTGCTTCTTACAAATTCCAGGTCCCTTTTCTCTGCTTCAGTATCTTCTTTATACAACTGACTCAATTTATCTCGTATTTCTCTCATCATCTTTACTGCATCAAATTTTTTATCTTTCATAAAGCACCTCCATCGGACTTCTTATTTCTAAGAGTGGATATCCGTATTTAAGATTCACCGCATTATAATGCCTGATTTTCGTTAAATTAACTATGTGTTTAAAGTTCCAACTAACTAAAACGTCTCTCCCCTATTAACCGTCGCTATGGCTATATGCTGTGCATCTATTAAAAACCCATCACTAACAACACCTTCTTCAATATAACAGCGTGCTAACTCCCTTGTCTCATCATCCAAGACAACATATTCTTTGTGTTCTTCTGGTATTTCTCCAACTAAACTCCTTACCTTTAGCGGTGCGTCTTCCAGTTCCCTTAATGTCAAATCTGAAATTACCGCAACTTTTACACCGCGCATGAATTCTTCCACCAGCTTGTTTGACCACTCCTCAAACTCTGCGTCAAAACATCCTCCAAACACGGAGGTATCCACATATATCTTCATCACCATGTTATTACCTTACCAGAAATTTCACTAAACTGTCTCATGAATTGGATAGACCACATCTGCCCGTAAAGCCTCTGCTGCAAATTCCAGGGATGCCTGAATTGCTTTGCGGGTGAGTCTGGGATGGGCTTGAAGAATCTGTTCTACTGTTTCTCCAGCAGCAAGTTTCTCCAAAATTAGCTCAACAGTAATTCGTGTTCCAGCAATAACCGGTTTACCCATCATCACCTTTGGATTTGATACAATCCATTTTTTCTTCATTTCTATACTCCCATAATGTCTTATTTTGGCTAAATTAAATCTGGAAATCAGGAATTCACAAATGGTATTTCAAAAATAAAATTGCATCGAATCTCATGATAACATCACACGTCATAAAACACAGACAAAAAACTATTCCTTTTTTTCCCTGAGTTCATGAGTTCTAGATTCTGTAATATATTCCAGTCCCTCTCGGTTAATAGTAACTGGAATAAGTGAACTCCGATGTATACTTTAAATACACAATTTGTACACCAGTAATTCCAATAACAATTGTGTGCCGAAGGAACTGGTCTTGCTCTTCACATCCGTTTCCAGCAAAAGTGCATGTTTTTTCATAAGGTCCTCTTCTGTACAAAGTTTAACCTGCTCAAAGAATCGCTTTGCAAAAAATGGGACTATTTGTAACTCTGCTGTGATCTTATGATCATCCCCTCCCTGCTTTAATATTTGCTTTGCCCTCCACAGCCGTTTAATTTGCCACGACAGGAGACTGATAATCCTTACTGAATCTTCACCATGTGTCAGCATCTGACCAAGAATTTTTATCGCTCCCGTCACATTCCTTTGCGCAACGGCATCGGTCAGCTCAAACACTGTACGGTTTCTATCCACACCCACGAGTGCATCCACATCCCTTTCATCAATAGTTGGTTTCTCGCCCAGATAAATGGATAACTTTTCCATGTGTTTATCTATAATCGCCAGATTATTACCCACGTCTTCGACCAGCTTCTGGGCTGCTGCAGAGGATATGTTCTTTTTATAATGTTTTGCACGGGTGAAAATCCAATTGGGCAATTGATGATCCTTTAACCTTTTGCATTCAATAGATATTCCAACCTTATCAACAAGGGCTGCCAGCTTCATCCGTTTATCCCATTTCTCACAAACGAGTACCAGAGAAGCATGGCTTGCGGGTGTTTGTAAATATTTTTCGAGGTTTTCCCGATTCTTTTCTACAAAATCATCAGCCTCTTCCACGACAACCAATTTATCTTTGCTGGCAAAAAATGGTAAAGTTCTCAATTCATCAAAAATCACACCACCAGAAGTTTCTCCCCCCTTAAACTCGACCAGGGAAATGCTAGGATCGGCACCCTTGAGAGAATGCGTTTTTACTGCCGAATACGCCTCATTGATAAAAAATTCCTCATCTCCATAAAATACATATATTTGAAATTTTTTGTCTTTCTCTAATAATGCCTTAAATTGATAAATATCCATGTTGTTTATTAATTTTTAGACATAGAGTTTACAGAGAATTATTTAATAAAATTTGCCTGACTTCATCAACAAATCCGTTTTTTATCAATTTAACACATTTAACATTCAATATAATTTCGTTCAGTAAATCCATTGTTACACTCTCTGTGTCCTAGGGGTGAACTGTTACTAAAAACGTATACAAAAATCGGCAATAATCCGTGTATAATCCTATGGCAAGTAGTTGTGATTTATCTACCCCGCAGCAAGCCCAGGTGCGGCTCTTTGAAGGAATAGAGGCTGTGGACTGTGCCTTCCGCCTGGGCAGATGGCGAGCGCATTTCAAAACGGAGCGTGCCTTCGTATATTCCCTTATGAAGTTCCTGAATGCTTCTGCATCCAAGCTCTTGCAATGAATGGAGCAAGCTTTGCATAAGATATTGAACAAGATGGATGACAGATCCCTTATCCACAACCGTACCGGTAACGCCCTGCGCAACCTTTATCCGGTCTTCAACGGATAGGTATCTCTTTCCTCCCCCTTTTTCCATGGCTTCATGAGATGCCATACCTCTGTATTTTTTAACGCGTACTCCGCCTTCATAAAAATATTCGCCTGGAGACTCACTGGTGCCGGCAAGTAAACCGCCCATCATAACGGCACTGGCGCCGAGGGATATTG
>MHZD01000171.1 GCA_001828645.1 Planctomycetes bacterium RIFOXYC2_FULL_41_27
CAATTTGAGGAATTAGTAAAGGATATTCCTTGCGGTCTGTTAGGAAAGGTTACATCAGAACCACAACTCAAGATATACGGTTTAAACAACAAACTCATTGTCAATGAAAACATTTATGATTTGAAAGAGGCGTGGCAAGCACCGCTGAGGTGGTAAAATATTTAATCTTTCATAACCTCTTAGGAGGTCTTTCAACTTTATGTACAATACGTTTATGTGCACATAATTTTCATTCGATTCCAGCTTTTCAACAGGGTATTTCTCTGCTATTTCAACATCCTGCTGCGAAAGATAATTGCCATAGATGAAAACTTCCAGTATCTGCACTTCTTCGTTTAGGGACTCTCTTTCTTCATTCCTATTTCCATATTTCGTATATGAACGTAGAATTTAATGGAAAAGAGAAAGAAATTTCGAAGTATTTATTTCAGTAGTAATAATTAATCATTCTGGAATACGAATATTGTAAAAACTCAATTTGCCTTTATTATTTCCTTTTATTCTGTTTTCTTCCTTCCCTCAGCAGGGCAAGGCCGAAAGGAACTTTTCCTCTTTTGAGTTCTTCTATCTTGAGGTGTGTTATTTTCGCAAAGAGGATCTTTTCCAATCCAGCAGGGAGTGATCTTTCTACTGCGAATTAGTTTGCGAAAAGAAGGAAGATCGTGTTTGGATACAAAGGTAAAAGCCTTCCCCTTTCTCCCCATACGGCCAGTACGGCCGGTACGATGTGTATACTGCTCTCCGTCTCTCGGGAAATCCCAATTAATCACATGCGAGACATGCGAAAAATCAAGCCCCTTCCCGGCAACATCGCTTGCAATAAGGTAGCGGAGCTTGCCACTCCTGAACTTTCTAATAATCGAAGAACGCTTATCCTGAATGAGCCCCGCGTGCATATAGTCAATATCTTTAAGATCTTTTCTGATGGAGCGGAACAACGTATCAACCTTGTGCCGGGCATTACAAAAAATGAGCACCTGATCAACCTCCTCCCCCGCAAGATACCTGATGAGTTCTGTATGCTTTTGTTTTGGGTGGGAATAGGCGAAATAATGCTCAATGCTTTCTGGCGCTGTCCTCTCTGTAATAAGGGAGATATGTTTGGGATTACGCAAACAGTCATGCGCGAGCTTTTTGATATCATCAGGCATCGTCGCAGAGAAAAGGAGCGTCTGATGTTCATGCAAGATGCATGACATAATAAATTCAATATC
>MHZD01000172.1:0-147 GCA_001828645.1 Planctomycetes bacterium RIFOXYC2_FULL_41_27
CCAGCCAGAGTAATCATTGAATAATATAAACAGTAATACGGAAAAGGATAGAAAGGATGGTAAACGTAATGGAGGCGTCCAGGGGCTTCACCCCATAAGCGCTAACTTGTTTTAAGTGAACTCGAAGTATTTTGAGATTTGCATATT
>MHZD01000172.1:205-1421 GCA_001828645.1 Planctomycetes bacterium RIFOXYC2_FULL_41_27
CATATTTCGGGTTCTTGGTTTTTCTGCTAAAGAGCAAGCAATGTCGTTCCAGTAGTAAAGAACTTCCTGTAATAATAACGCTGGTTCTATAGCCCGTTTTACTTGATGAAACATAAAAGCAAATTTACGCCATTGGCTTTGAGTCCTCTGACTGGAACATGATGTATCCCCAGGGGGAAAAGGACTTGGCAAAATCTATTAATTTTTCTGTTAAAAGAGCAACGAATAATTTGCCGTAAAGCCAAGCTTTTGAACTATCATCATCGTATTTAGGTAAATGTCCAAATTGTGCTATTTGTTTAAATCTTTTAAAGACCAGTTCAATTTGCCACCGGATTCGATACCATTCTAAGATATCAAAAGCGGTAAATTGATTTTCAGGAAACGTTGTGAACACAATTACGTACTTGGCATAAATAAGGGTCTCCGGTTTCAGTTCAATGCCCTTTTTGCTTGCATGTTTTTTAAGTTTTTTATGAGCTATTTTAATGGCTTCTTCTGTTTTGCGTATTACACAAAGTCGACCTTTGACATATTCGGTATTGTCGGCGTCTGGAACAAAAACGTTCCATGATTTTATAGCAAGAGGTCGTTTTAGATGGTGAATTTCTTTCAATAAAGGGAATGGTTTCTTTTTTTCGTCGAGTATTCGTATCGATTGCGAATTAACTCTAACACTAAGATAAGCGCCTTTCCCTGTAATATAATGAATTCCTTGACCGGTACAGTAGCCTCTGTCGGCTATAATATAATCATCTTTTTTTATCGGAAACTGAAGAAAAGACTCTCCTGTACCTTTTCCTTCTGTTTCCGTAAGTTTAAAGAAATCGCAAGATAACGAAGGAATCACAATACTATAATGAATGCGCCAAAGACTTCCTGTTTTCCCTGGTTCCTTTACTGTTGTTGCATCAAATAGGCGAAGGTGAAAATCTTTCCTTTTACTAATTTGGAGGCCACGCTCATGGAATAAAGATAAACACAATTTATATAACCATTCTTTGCTCTTTTTTAATCGCTTTAATAAGGCAACATCGGACACGTCTGCTAATTTAGCACGCTTGGCTCGAACGACTGTCTCGCGCAATGAATAGCCACATCCTAAATGAATTAGTAATGTTCGAAGAAGTTTTTCTTCTGATTTATCCTTGCGCAAGCCTTTTAACGCATTTGTATCGACAGCTAAACTTTTCCAATCGTTTGGGAAAAAGGTTTT
>MHZD01000173.1:0-387 GCA_001828645.1 Planctomycetes bacterium RIFOXYC2_FULL_41_27
TATGCACATAGACAGACTGCGCAAAATTCATTTGGCACAGCCTGTTTACTCAACCCCAACCTTATTAGTAAAGATTGCTCCAATCAAATAGTCATTTAATTCAAATATTAAAAGTATAACCAATATGCAATAATTCAGCTAATAAATGAAATAATGCGCTTTAACTATAGTTTGGTTATTGAATAAAGTATAATTAGTATGCTATGTTTGGGTTAAAATCTGTCTGGAAGGGACAAGTCAAAGTATCCGTATCTGATTCTACCCGTACAATTTTGGATATGCTCAACGATCCAGGACTTGGGAAGAAATCAGGGTTATTGGGATTAATATTCGGGAGGGCGTAAAATGCAGATACTTGTCGATGCTGATGCATTTCCCGGTGTGATA
>MHZD01000173.1:403-2012 GCA_001828645.1 Planctomycetes bacterium RIFOXYC2_FULL_41_27
GTGTGATAGTGGATATCCTGTTCCGGGCAGTTGAGCGCGTTCGTGTTCCGTTGATTCTGGTCTCGAACAAGCATCTGAAGGTTCCTCAATCGGTGTACATTTCGAGGATTACGGTATCTGCGGGTTTTGATGTGGCAGATAATCGTATCGTTGCGATGGTTCAACAGGGAGACCTGGTTATTACTGCTGATATACCGCTTGCAGACCGTGTCGTTGAGAAGGGCGGATATGCGATTGACCCGCGAGGTGAGCTTTATACGGAAACGAACATAAAACATCGGCTGGCTATGCGCAATCTTTTGAATGAACTCCGGAACGGTGGTATGATTACCGGTGGTCCCTCATCGTTTGGCCGGAAAGACATTCAGTCGTTCGCCTACCAACTGGATCGTTTTCTGACAAAACATTGTAAGAGCTGAAGGAGCATAACAATGGCATACATGCAGACGCTCCATTCTTCGCGCCGCTTATGCCTACGTGAGACGTTTAAAAATGAATAATTGGTTTTTGTATGTGATACGATGTAAAAATGGAAGATTATACACAGGTATTACCACTGATGTGGGAAGAAGATTTGCAGAACATGCAAGTAATGATAAAAAAAGAGCAAAATGTTTAAGGGGGAAAGCCCCTTTAACGCTGGTTATGAAAAAGAAGATTGGAAGCAGGAGTATGGCGTTACAGATTGAAGCAAGGGTAAAAAAACTACCAAAGATCAAAAAAGAGATGTTCGTAGATGGTAAAATCAAAATAAGAGAAATAGTGAAATAGGACGGATACGTGATTGGGGGCGCAATTTGATATTTACTTATCGGCCTACCGCAGAACGCTGAGACCGCAGTACGCTATGTTTACAGATAAAGAGTATCTTGTAAAGATTGTGCGAACGCGCATGCCGTTTGGCAAATACAAAGGGCGATTGCTGATCGATTTGCCTGAGGCGTATATTGTGTGGTTTGCCCAACAGGGATTCCCGAAAGGTGAATTAGGTAATATGCTTGAGTGTGTCTATGAAATCAAGCTGAACGGACTGGAATACCTATTGAATCCACTGAAAGATAAGAATACATGAAATTTAGCGAACTTGACCTTCCTGCAAACATCCTCAAAGCGCTTAAGAAGATGGGGTATGAAGAAATGACCCCTATTCAGGAGGCGACGTATCCGGTAATTTTCGCAGGGCAGGATCTTTGTGCCCTTGCTGAGACCGGGTCGGGAAAGACGGCCGCCTGTGCGATCCCGCTTATTCAGAAAGTTGATCCTGCTCTTAACGCCATTCAGGGACTGGTGCTTGTCCCGACGCGTGAATTGTGTATGCAGTATATGGCAGAGATAGAGAAGCTCGCGTCAACGACTGCCGTGATTCCGTATGCAGTGTATGGTGGCTTTGACAAAAAGATTCATATTGCCAAGCTGAAACAGGAGGAAGTGCATATTTTGGTTGCAACACCGGGGCGTCTTATTGATCTTTTATACGATGGGATACTTTCTTTTGCGCAGGTGAAATGTGCTATCCTTGACGAGGCGGATGAGCTTTTAAAGGTGGGATTCCTCGAAGATATTGAATTTATTCTGTCATGCATCTTGCATGAACATCAGACGCTCCTTT
>MHZD01000174.1:0-720 GCA_001828645.1 Planctomycetes bacterium RIFOXYC2_FULL_41_27
ATATTCTGCAGTTCCCTGATGTTACCGGGCCAATCGTAATTCATAAATGCGTACATCGCCTCTTCAGAGAACACCCTTTTGCCCTTTTTAAATTTTTCTAAAATTTTCTCTAAAAAATACTCCACTAAAAGCGGAATATCTTCCCTTCGTTCCCTCAAAGGAGGAATATGAATACGTATTACATTGATCCGATAAAACAGATCTTTTCTAAACCTTCCCAACTCCACAGCTTTTTCCAAATTTTCATTCGTAGCGGCAATTATCCTCGTATCCACAAATATCGATTTATTTCCACCAACAGGGCGGATTTCTCCATCCTGCAGAAATCGCAAGAGTTTTACTTGCGTAGAAGGCAACGTCTCCCCGATCTCATCTAATAAAACTGTCCCCTTTTGGGCCTGTTGGAACAACCCCATTTTATCCCTGATAGCTCCCGTAAAAGCCCCTTTCACGTGTCCAAACAGTTCGCTTTCCTGTAAGTTTTCAGGCAATGCACCACAATTAATCACAACAAATGGACCGTCTTTTCGAGGACTATTGTAATGAACTGCCCTGGCAATCAATTCTTTCCCTGTCCCGCTCTCGCCTGTCACAAGAACTGTACTCTCCGTACGACACACATGTGAAGTTATTTTCAGTACTTCTAACATCGCATTTGAATTGCCCACAATACCCTCAAATTTATATTTATCTCTAATTTCCCCTTCAAGGTATCTGACC
>MHZD01000174.1:877-1007 GCA_001828645.1 Planctomycetes bacterium RIFOXYC2_FULL_41_27
ATGAATTTGCATTCTTCACTGCCTTGAGAACTTCCAGACCATCCACTTTTTTCATCTTCAGGTCTGTAACAACCAGGTCATATACATTATTACTATTCAATCTCTGAATAGCCTCTTCTCCGCTTGCAAC
>MHZD01000175.1 GCA_001828645.1 Planctomycetes bacterium RIFOXYC2_FULL_41_27
TTATATCCTGAATCGTTTCTTTTTCCTCCATAACCCATTGGAATCACAAGTTCCTTACCCACAAAATAGTTTTTTTGTCAACTTTCTGACCATGAGCCATATCCTGGCTTCTTACGTAAAACTTCTCTTCCTGCCTTTCCACCTGAATGCCGACTACGTAGTTCCTTTTTCCACATCGCTTGCAAGAGTCTCATTTTGGCTGACGGTTCTGCTCTTTATTGCTGTCGCTACAATTTCATACCGACTGCGATTTCAGTACAGGCACATGTACTTTTTTATCCTCTGGTTTTTTGTCACGCTTATTCCTGTGATGAATATTATTCCGTTGGGAAACATTATGGCAGAGCGCTATTTGTACATACCGGGGGCTGGTTTTAGTATGATTGTGGCCTGTTTATTATCAAAAATGCAAAGTAAACGCGGCGTTGCAGGCTTAATCCTGGTAGTTCCCGATAGTTCAAATGCTTTTGCAGGGCGTATTATAGATCCATATCCGTCTTTGTCTCTCCCCTTTATTTTTGTAGTGTTCTTTATCCTTCTGGGGAATGCCTACGTAACCTGTAAGAGAAACTACGACTGGAAGGATGGGTTGTGGTTGTGGTCAAAGACGACGCTAACCTCGCCAAATAGTTTTCGGGCGCACATTAACCTGGGAAATGCTTATGAGAAAAAAGGGCTTAACACCGCAGCCTTTGAAGAATACCAAAAGGCATTATCGATCGATCCAAACGATGCAGATATTTATAATAACCTTGGTATTTATTATAACAAGATAAACCTTTTTGACGATGCTATCCAGCATTTCATAAAATGTCTGAACATAAATCCTAAGCATCCAAGGGCGTACAATAATCTCGGCATTGTCTTTACAAAGCAAAGACAATTAGATGAAGCAATCCAAGTATTCAGACAGGCTATCTCCATTAATCCTCTATACCCTGATGCACATAACAACCTGGGCATAGCTTACTACAGAAAAGGTTTGATGGATGAGGCCGAACGTGAATTCAAATTAGCCATTAGTATTGAATCTTACCATGCAGAGGCGCATAATGACCTCGGCATTCTTTACAATGACAGACACCTGTTTGCCGATGCTATCAAAGAATTTGAGACGGCAGTACAAATCAAGCCCAATTATGCAAATGCCCATATGAATTTAGGGGCTGTTATCTTAAAACACAGAAAGGACAAAGATAGGGCATTGTTTCATCTGAAAGAAAGTATAAAAATCGAACCACAGCAAGAACAGTCTCTTGGAATAAACAAACTCATACAGCAACTGGAACAATCTGCTAACTAATTTATTGGAGGGAGAACATGTCCGAAATAAGGTTGAATACAATAACACGTGAATGGGTGATTATTGCCAAAGAAAAAGTCAAGAAACCAGAGGATTTTATCATCGTAAAGGAACAGGAAAGACATCCTGCGTTCCTTAAAACATGCCCCTTCTGCCCTGGAAATGAAGCAGTAACGCCTAAAGAAACATTCAAGATTTGTGATGAAAAGGGATGGAAGATACGAGTCGTGCCGAATAAATTTGCCGTGCTGTCAAGAGAAGGCGAAAGGGCAAGGACGCATACAGGGTTGTATAAAAATGTTAACGGAGTAGGCACACACGAGGTCATCATAGAGACGCCTGTTCATAATCTCACAACAGCAACCATGCCTTTGGAACAATTAAAAGAGGTCATACAGACATACAGAGACCGCTTCCTTGAGGTATACAGAGATCAGAGGGTGGAGCACGTCATCTTGTTCAAAAACAGTGGGTCAGCATCCGGCACTACTATAGAACATCCTCATTCCCAGATAGTCGGTATTCCCGTGACGCCTCTGCATATAAGAAGCAGGATCGAGAATGCCATGAGATTCTTCGATGATACGGGAGAGTGTTTAATGTGCAGGATGATCAAAGACGAACTGAATGAGGGAACAAGGATTGTAATGGATACAAAGCATTTTACAGCATTTGTTCCTTACGCTGCGTTATCACCATTCCACATATGGATATTTTCCAAAAGGCACTCAGGTTTCTTTGCTGACATGCAATCTGAAGAGATATGGGATTTAGCATCAAATCTTAAATCAATCATGGGAAGGCTCTACCATGGACTGAATAATCCCGATTTCAATTATGTGGTAAGGTCTGGAAGTTCATGTGAGGCGAATTCGGGATTCATTCATTGGTATCTCAGTATCGTACCGAGGGTGGCTATGGCATCTGGCTTTGAACTTGGTTCGGGCATGTATATCAATCCACTGATACCTGAGAGTGCAGCAGAATATTTGAGAAATGTAAAAATACCTGAATATACCCAGTGAAAATATTCTTAAGCAGAAAATGACCGTTTTGTCTTATTTTACTAAGATTATAAAATTACTTCGTTAAACGTATTTTAAGTATCCCATTCTTATAAGTATGAATTATCTTGTCTTTTGTAAAACTTTCTTTCAGAAGGATTTCTTTCTGATAATTCTTGTCGCTGGTCTTGGTCGAGATTTGCAATATATCGTCTTTTAAATCAACATGAATATCTTTCTCATGTACTCCTGGCATATCGGCAATAATCAGGGTATGATCCATTTCTTCAAAAATATCCACCAGAGGCTCTAGCAATTCAAATACAGTAACATCATACTTTTTACTATTGTACGTATTACTTCCCAGGGGTTTTACCTTTACACTGTTGGCATCCAGACTACCAACCTTTATAGAAAAACCGAAATTTGTAAAAAACAAGCCTGTCACCTCCTTTCATAAAAGTTAAGACCTGTAAATACCGCTATGATTTCTGATAAATTCACAGTTTGTGAAGATATCCTTAAAACAAAAAGGCCTTACTGCAAAGATATTCATCCAAAACATCTTCGGCAGTAAGGCTGTCTTTCCCTGATACTTCTTGATCTTTTAAAGACACTTTACTTTGCGTCCCCCCGATTGCTTTAGGTTCGCCTTTATCGTAATGCTTTGCTTATTTTCATTCTTTAAGCAACTTAACCGTTTATGAAAATTACCAGCATGTGTTAAGTATTACAGTATTCCTCCTTGTGTGTTTCTCTGTTAAAAAATCTCACCTAATATAAGCATGGATGGTAATGGATGTCAAGAAAAAACATAAACAAAAAACCCCAATATCCTTTTACCGATATTGGGGTTTTCAGGTTGTAATTATAACTATAATTTACGTGACTACTCCATATTTTTATACACCATATCTATTGCAATTGATTATCTTTAAATATAAGAGTGGCTTTCTAATAAATTTATAATTTGACAACTTTTGTGGCTTTGAATCCCTTTTGGTCCTTCATGACCTCGAATTCTACCTTATCTCCTTCGGCAAGGGTTCTAAACCCTTCACCCTGGATCGAAGTTTGATGTACAAAAACATCATCTCCGTTATCTTGGGAAATAAAACCGAATCCCTTCTTGTCATTGAACCACTTCACGGTTCCTTGTGCCATTCTTAAATCACCCCCTCTCACATTAAAAAATTACAAAAAAAAAGGCTACAAAGTTGTAACCTTGTAGCCTTAATATAACACGAATATATAATACGACTTTACAATACAACCGAGCAACACAACCGAATAATATCAAACATCGTGTAGTAAAGCAAGGGAAAATAAAAATAAATGTTGAGTTATTACATTTTTAATGTGAGGCAGATTGTAGTTTCGCCATTTCAAGCTGGCCACACCATGCGTAATCAATTGCTTCACCCAGGATGCGGGCAGCTTCTTGCGGGGCGTGGAAGCCCATTGAGTTTTCAGCCGCTACAAAGTCCAACCGCCACTGCGCCTTACGCTGTAAGTCTTGCGCAGCTTCCAGTTGTTCAGCAGGTATGTCAAATTCCTGCGCATGCTGCAAATCGTGGACGAGGGCAACAACCGCTTCCTCTGCCCGAATCATTAAGGTCTTTGTGCAGTCTCCTGAATCGATGCGACATGGACTTCGCTGAGAAAGGGCAGTTGGCACGGTATAATACGCCATAGTCATACACCCCAAAAAACCGCCTGTGCCTCGTCACTCCGTCGCATCACCTCACGATGATACCCTGTCTTTCTACAAATACGGATTGCGCCATTGTATTTGCATAGGTACAGACTTCTGTACACGGGTTAGGTTCGCACAGGTGATATTCCCAATCACTCAGGTTTCCCATACTTCGAGGCGCACGCCTATCTCTGCGCCAAGCATCTATACACTTGGTGAGGTTTTAAACATAACCGTTTCTTTCAGTAACTCCAATACTGCTAAACATGGTTTTGAACTTTCGGCATTAGATGCAAACAGTATTCTGCCGGTACATTCACTAATGTTGATAGTAATATTACAAAAGGATCCCTTTCATTGCCTTCCTTATTCGCTCTTATAACAGTATATTATTGGCAGCTAAATTATACACCATTATCTCTATACAGTTAAAAATAATAGGGGCAATCCGCCTCAGGCGGATACGCCCCTATATGCTTTCCATGGATCGCTTAAGTAGGGGCAATTCATAAATTGCCCCTACAATGTTTTATTGTAACTTGTTTACGGCAGTACGTGCATAAGTCCAAACGCACCTTTTGCCACGCGGAATATGGCGTGGTCAACAAGTACGTTAGCCCCGCCTTCAGACTCTTTTACTAAGGGCTTGAACGCCCATATGACAGTACTAGCCGGAGGAACGGTTGAAGTCTCGATATTGTTGCGTGGTGGGGATAGCACATCACCTTCCTCATATTCCCTGTCCCATATCTCCCCTATCATGTGAGTTCCTGAAATAAGGCTTGGACCCATATTGCCGAAGTAAATAATCACATTGTCGCCGAGGTTGACGTCTATGCTTACAGGTGGAGCGCTCGAAGCAATTGTTGACCTCGACACCCCTGCCCTGCCATTGAATACGACATAATCAGGATGCTCAGCGAGTCCCTTCCCAAGAAGGTCAAACGCATAGTTCCCTGGTGTATATGTAGATGTAAGACCAGGATCTCCATCTAAGTAAAATTCACACTGCATGATATAAAATTCCTTATCTGCCTTCTTCACGTCGCCCCTGAAGGATTTTCCCCCTTTTTGTGGTTCAACCAGAATCATCCCCCACATCCCATTAGCAATGTGGGTTGCTATATTTGCTATCACTCCATCGGCGGCACAGTGATACACATAAAGACCGGGATGCAAGAGCTTGAAGGTGGCAGTTACAGTGTCTCCGGCATCAGCAGTCAATTTAGTCATCCCTCCTTTGTAACCTTTTATGGCATGAAAGTCTATGGAATGAGTTTCATTACCAAGTGAATTATTTAGGGTAACATTAATTGTATCACCCTCTAAGACCCTTATGAAGGGTCCGGGTATCCTGCCTGTCTCAGGGTCACTGCTGGAACCAAAGGTCATTGCATTATATGTTATGTCGTCTGCAGTACCTACAACTTCATCAGAACCTGCGTCAATGGTGCCAGTACGTTCGTGTGCAAAAAGCGTTACATTTACTGTCTTTGGACTTGTACGCCCTAAAGGTTCACCGTAAGGGGCAAACTCAGTCGGGTCTCTGGAAATATCCTGACTAAAGGCATCCCCTATCCCTGCACTGACCAAATAAACCGCAATTATTACAAACCCCAATAAAAGAATAACACCTTTTTTCATTTTACGTTTCTCCTTTCTCCTTCAAAGTACAAATAAGACTAAGGTTAATAACCCCTCCACTATTAGTTTTCTGGTAAAACACCCCCTTCCTTGTCTTACAACAAAGATTTAGTTTTAGACAGGATATACACGATTAACAAGATAAAAGCTACCTTATCTCATCCTGATTATCCTGTTAATCCTGTCAGAAATTATTTATTGCTTAAAATGCGATATCAAGCCCTATTCTAAATTGGTCCCTCCAGTGTGAGCCTGACGGCGGGGGCTCTCCTATGGAGAAATGAGTGCCAGCAACGAGCTTAACATTCGCCCTCAGTAACATAGCAACATCAAAGGATAACCGTTCAAAATTCTTGGTGGTAACAGGATTTTCACTCGTCTTTGCAAAAGCCGAGCTGGCCGTATAGCTGTAATCAGGCTGAATCCATTCATATCGAACGGCAGGTATAAGCCACGGATAAACCACCCAGTCGACCTCTACTGTGTATATGTAAGTCTTAAAAGCGTCATCAAAACCGTCCTGAGGAAAACCTGTGGTCTTACTATCGTATGAAACAGCGTCGTCAAGGTTATCATCATAAACAACGGCGCTGCCTATAACATTAAAGTTCCCGATAATCCAGTCAACATCAGCCCCGTACCTGCTGAAACGGTCCTGATTTTCTGTCCCCAAGAAATCACTCTTTCCATAATAATAAAAAATACCAAACTTGGCGGAGGATTTCACATCTCCAAATAAGGTCTCGCCATCCTGCCAGTTCTCAGTAGTTACAAGGCTTTCCTCTACCTCACCTCCTCCGATAACACCCATGCCGCCGATCTTGTATGAAAGCCTCCCATAAAAATCCTTAAAATCATTGTCATCGAATCTTCCGTGGTCCCTGGTGGGTGGCCCTAAACCATCGCTTTGTCCACCAAACATCTGCACAATTGATTGTTCCCCATTAACAATACCAGCAGCCCATTCAAACCCGCCTTTCCCTTTGGGTCCATTAAGCCCGCCAAAGAACTCGATGCCCTTCTGGTTCGGGTAGAAGCCCCACAGGTTCCCTATTGGATAAACGGGCCAGGCAACAGCCGTTGGCGTGCCTTTAAGGGTTATCTGATTACGATGTCCACCAAGCATGGGCGAAGCCCGCGGTTCAAATTGTCCGACCTGCGCATTAAAGATACCGAGGGGGTCAAGCCACTGTGGGGTATAGACGATAAATGCCCTGTCGAGCCAGCCTTTATTTTGTCCCCAATTCCATAAATGCCAGTCCATGAAAAACGAGAAACTTTCACCGAGCGTACCGCCTAAGAGGATTGCAAATTCTTCGAGTCCGTCAAACTCGGTGGTCATCTCTTTATCCTCGCCAATCCATACATTCGTGAACATTGTAAAACCAATTGGCGGTAAATAAGGGATGTCGCTGGGCCATACCGCCTCTGGCCAGAGCCTTTTATAAGCCGGAGCTCCCATTAATATCGGCTCATCCTTAACAAATACTTCGTCCCCACCGGGCACGCGGTATCCATTTGCCCTGAATGCCATACCGAATGGATTAAGCTTCGGGAACGCCGTGTGGCATGTCGTGCAGGCTGTTTGATATTTCCTCGCAAAAGGGGGAATGGCATCTGCATTTTCTATGGCTGTTCCAATAGATATTAATATGAGCGCTCCAATAGGTAAAAGACTCCCGAATATCTTCTTTGCCATTTTTAATGATCCTTTTTTTAAAATTTTTAAAAAGTTCTAAATTAGAATTTCGGCTTTAGAGGTTACCCCATCACCCAATGCTTTAAGAACATCCCCCCTTTTTTTTAAAATAATCATGTATTTAAATTTTAAAATTTTGGATTTCCACGCAGGTCTTGACAGTGTCAATTTTAAGTTTTCGGTAGCAATATCACAAAGCTATTTAAAAGTCAAACAAAAATTGTATTTTATCAGGTAAGGTCGCACATATATGTGTGGCCTTGAAGGCTAAAAGGCAAAGAAGATATCCTTTGTAGGGGCGGGGGATCCTCGCCCTAATGATAGGGCAGGAAAACCCTGCCTCTACAAATCACCTTTTCACTAAGAAGGATGAGGGCAGGTTTAAAACCTGCCCCTGCTTTTTGAAGGTGTGG
>MHZD01000176.1:0-1520 GCA_001828645.1 Planctomycetes bacterium RIFOXYC2_FULL_41_27
AAATCACAAGGACGAGTTTATCTGCAAAGGGATCCAGATATCTTCCCAAATTTGTCATTTCATTCCTCTTCCGAGCCACATAACCGTCCAGCACATCACTTAACCCAATGATCGCCATTATAAAAAGGCAAATATAACGGTAATGATTGTTGTGTTGTACCTGTGTTATGCAAAACACAAGCGGAGGAATACAGCATATCCTGCTCAGACTGATCTTGTTAGAAAGGGTTAACACAGTGAAAAAACCTCATTTGAATAATTTGTACCGTTTACGACAGTAACTATAGTCAACAACAATAATAAGTAAACAAATTCCCCCTAGCTTTGCTAAAGGGGGATTAATTTATGTCGTTCGCTATAGATGATTTTAACAACAAATATAAGGAAAACGATATACTATTATCTATCGAACAAGTTCAACTTTGTTTTTCATAAATGACTTTGCCGTTTGTTTTTTACGTTCATTATACCAGTTCACAAATAAACGGATGCCTTGTTCAATAGGTACTTTCGGTTGATATTGTAAAAAACGTTCGGCTTTTCTAATATCCGCATAGGTTCTATGCATGTCTCCGGGCTGCTCTGGAATCCTTTTGATCTGTGTTTTTTTACCCAGTTCCCGCTCAATGAGATCGATGAGTTTTTTCAATTGAATTGGCTTTGAGTCCCCCAGATTAATGATCTCGAAATCAATTTGCTTATCTAATACAGCAACCACTCCATCGATAATATCGGAAAAGAAGGTATAATCACGTTCGGTTGTCCCGTCACCGTACATGGTGATCGGTTGATCGTGATCGATGAGTTCTGTGAATTTTCGGATGGCGAGGTCTGGCCGTTGCCGTGGGCCGTATACGGTAAAAAATCGGAGACAGGCGACGGGTATTTTATAAAGGTGATGATAGTTGTAACAGAAAAGTTCTCCGGCACGTTTTGTTGCTGCATATGGGGAGATGGGTTCGTTCACCGGATCGTTTTCTGAGAAAGGAACCTCTTTGTTGTTTCCGTAAACCGAGGAAGATGAACCAAAGATAAATTGCTTGATCTTATAAATCCTGGAAAGTTCGAGCATATTTAGCGTCCCTTTGCAGTTGACCTCTTCGTACAGCAATGGCCGCTCGATAGATGGTCTTACACCAGTGTATGCCGCCAGATGAATGACCTTTTCAACGTGGTGTTTCTCAAATATTTCCCGACTTGCGGACGTATTACAGACGTCGGCCTCATATAGTGTTAAATTTGAGTCCTGAACGGCCTTCGAAATATTTTCTCTTTTATACGCTGGCAGATAAAAATCATTAAAATTATCGATAACAACTACCTTTTTACCCAGTGAGAGCAAACGTTCCACCAGATGAGAACCAATAAAACCTGCGCCGCCAGTAACAAGTATTGACATAAATAAAATGCCCTTTCTGATTTATAGTATTGTGGTATTTAGGTTTAATATAGCAGAGGAGTCACCTTAGTCAAGTGAAAAACAACTTTGGCTTGACACGTCCATTTTTTAATTGTACGAT
>MHZD01000176.1:1529-3459 GCA_001828645.1 Planctomycetes bacterium RIFOXYC2_FULL_41_27
ATTGTACGATTTATCGAATTTAATATTATCCAACTATAAAGACACTAAGATGCAAAAATAATAGAATGGACAAAAAAAGGGCTGTACTTGTACTAGCAGATGGAATAACCTTCAAGGGTTACTCTCTCGGCGCCCCAGGAGAGACGATAGGCGAGGTGGTTTTTAACACCAGTTTGATGGGCTACCAGGAAATCCTTACAGACCCGTCGTACAAAGGACAAATGGTGGTCATGACCTATCCGCTGATTGGTAATTACGGAATTAATGAAAAAGATTACGAATCACGCAAGTTGTTTCTGGAGGGTTTCATTGTAAAAGAATGCAGTCCTTTCCCCAGTAACTGGCGTTCACAGATCAGCCTGGATGAATTTCTCAAGAAAAAAGGGATTGTCGGCATTCAGGGGATTGATACACGGGCATTGACAGCACACATACGGGACTGTGGCTCACAGCAAGGCATTATTTCCACCACGGATTTTGATGTTTCAAGCCTTATCAAGAAGGTAAAGTCATCTCCCGGATTAAACGGATTAGACCTCGTAAAAGAGGTGACATGCAGTGATTCGTATGAGTGGAAAGATGACGAAGCCAGTCGGAAGGTATCGAAAAGGTATAAGGTTGTTGTCTACGATTGCGGGGTAAAATATAACATCTTGAGAAAATTGAGCAGCGCTGGCTGCGCTGCGATGGTAGTTCCTGCCCGGACACCACCCCAGAAAGTCCTGGATATGAATCCGGATGGTATTGTACTTTCCAACGGTCCCGGCGATCCGGCAGCAGTACCTTATATGGTTGATAATATCAAGGGTTTGCTGGGCAAAAAACCAATCATGGGGATTTGTCTCGGACACCAATTGCTTGCGCTTACACTAGGCTTAAAGACATATAAACTTAAGTTCGGCCATCACGGGGGAAACCAGCCTGTAATGGATATCTCTACCAAAAAGGTGGAAATTACTGCACAGAATCATAACTTTGCCGTGTCAACTCCACCGGAAGGAAATATTCACGAGGGTCCGTATGGCAATGTGGAGATTACTCATGTAAACCTCAATGATAAGTCGGTTGAAGGGCTGAAATGCCACTCAATGCCTGTCTTCTCGGTGCAATATCATCCAGAGGCATCGCCCGGCCCGCACGATGCGAATTATTTGTTTGAGCGATTTATTGGTTTGATGAGGGAAGAAGCCTGACGTTAGAGATTTGATGTTGGAAGTTAGAAAAATTTATAATGATAAAATCTTATAATGATCTAGAAGTGTATAAATTATCTTACAACTTGGCTATGGATATTTTCCTTTTATCGAAAAAGTTTCCCAAGGAAGAGTTGTATTCGCTGACTTCTCAAATAATTCGTTCTTCAAGGTCTATCAGTTCAAATGTTGCGGAAGGTTGGGCAAAAAGAGAATTTGAAAATGTTTTTAAACAGCACCTAATCCATTCTTTGGGGTCATGTGCAGAAACACACAATTGGCTGTCATTTGCTAAGGATTGTCAATATATTTCTACTGAAGAATATAAGAGTTTCAATAAAATACTTGATCAAATTGGTAAAATGTTAAACAAACTCTATCAAAATTGGAAAAATTACAACAAATAAAATTCAAACATCCAGCCTCCAGAATCTAACTTCATAATCTTTAAAGTATAAAATAGGCTGGACAGCAACATTGACTTACAAACAGTCAATATTTATAAGCGAGATTAACATAAATGCCCAAGCGAACAGATATAGAAAAAATCCTTATCATAGGTTCCGGTCCAATAGTCATCGGTCAGGCTTGTGAGTTTGATTATTCAGGCACTCAGGCATGCAAGGCGCTCCGTGAAGAGGGCTACAAAGTCGTCCTGGTAAACAGCAATCCCGCCACCATCATGACAGACCCTGAGGTTGCCGACAAGACCTACATAGAACCCATTACCACTGAAA
>MHZD01000176.1:3468-3762 GCA_001828645.1 Planctomycetes bacterium RIFOXYC2_FULL_41_27
AAATCATTGCAAGGGAACGCCCGGAGGCGCTGCTTCCCACTCTGGGAGGTCAGACAGGTCTGAACACAGCCGTTAGCCTTGCGGAAAAGGGGGTGCTCGATGAATATGGCGTGGAACTTATCGGGGCGAAATTGGGCGCTATCAAGAAGGCTGAGGATCGGTCGCTCTTTAAGTCCGCTATGAAACAAATAGGCATTGCAGTGCCTGAAAGCGGTTATGCGCGTTCATACGACGATGCGATGAAGATTATCGATACGATTGGTTTTCCCGCGATTATTCGTCCTTCTTTTACCC
>MHZD01000176.1:3945-4028 GCA_001828645.1 Planctomycetes bacterium RIFOXYC2_FULL_41_27
AATCCCGAAAATGGGGAAATGCTGGCAATTGAGATGAACCCCAGGGTATCGAGGAGTTCCGCCCTGGCATCGAAGGCAACGGG
>MHZD01000177.1:0-1401 GCA_001828645.1 Planctomycetes bacterium RIFOXYC2_FULL_41_27
AGAATCCAGTGTAAAAGAAATTCTGGATGCCTTTTCTTCCGGCAGAGACATTTCATATTCCACAGTAATTACCGTTACCAATCGAATGGCTAAGAAAGGGCTTCTTAAAAAAAGAAAGGTAGGAAAGGCCTTTTTTTATAGGCCTGCTTATAATAGGGAACAATTTTATGAATTTATATCAAAGAAGGTTGTAGAGGGAGTTTCCGAATTTTCTTTCCAATCGGCGATAGTACATTTTGTTGATTATATGGCACAGGTAGATCCTGACAAGATAGAATACTTTTCCAAACTAATTGAATCCAAAAGAAAAAGTAAATTCAGGAGCTAATCCCATGAATAATTTGATAAAGACTCAACGTGGAAAAGCACTGCTATACTTTACACTAATTGTATTCATAAACCTTACCATTTTATCAATAATAATTACAGGAATAGCGCTTGGTATCAAAGGGTATATATCTGATACCAAATTTGCTTATGAAGCTGTCACCTGCTGTGGGAGTATTTGTTCTAAGTGTTTTTTTACTCTAAGGACTTTTTTTACGATACTTCCCTGGGGTTGCATTGTAATACTTTTTATTGGAATAGGTATGGCTACTCGTAAAACAATCCTCATGCTATCCTGGAATTACCGATTTATTCGCCCCATCACCCCCCTATCCATAGGAACTCATCCTAATTTAAGAAAAATTTTGCCAACTATGGATCTTTATGGACAACTTGTGCTTTTAGACAATAACAAATTACACTGTGCTTTTACTCTAGGTTTATGGAAGCCGAAAATATACGTGTCTTCGGGCATTTGTTCTTATTTATCGAGGAAGGAACTCACAGCCGTAATCCTTCACGAAACACATCATAAAAAGAGCAAAGATCCATTAAGACTATTTGTTATACAAATATTGTATGCACTCAATTTTTTTCTTCCAATTAATAGTTATCTGATAAATCTGTATTCTGCTGCATCCGAAAAGGCGGCAGATGATAGCGCCATAAATTTTTCCAGAGATCCCTTAGGGCTTGTAAGCGCACTCGTAAAATTGTCCAAATCTAAATTAATGGATACGCTGAGTCCTTCGACCGCATTTTCCAAAGAACAGAATATTGTGGAAGATCGAATAAGACGTTTGCTGGAAACACATAGGGCACTCCCCTTCCTGGGCAAGACGCATTTATATCTTTCGTGCATAGCATCAGTTTTTATTGCAGTAACAATTTGTTTCTCCTTATTTTCTAAATCCTTTAACCACGTTCACACTATCGAGTGTAAAACAAGGACGTGTAACATGGCTACGTGCGGATAATCGTATTCTTAACATGAATAGAATACCCTTAAAAATATTTTTATTCTCTCCACTACTCTTTGTATTTTCTTGCACCGTCATTTTAGCAAGGGAAAAA
>MHZD01000177.1:1513-1848 GCA_001828645.1 Planctomycetes bacterium RIFOXYC2_FULL_41_27
ATCCTGAAATCATTGCAGCCCAAAAACGCTTTAATGCTGCAAAGGCAAAGATTTCACAAGCCAAATCATTGGACGATCCTACCATTCGTGTCGGTTCTTATGATATGTCAAATAACCCAGTCAATGTTAATGGTCAAACCGAAATGCTTCAGCAGCGTTATGGTGTATCACAAAAGATACCTTTCCCGGGAAAATTGCGACTCAGGAACGAGGTAGCCGTCGAAGAAGCTAACATGATAGAAAGAGATTCTCAATCTAAAATACAGGAAATTACAGCCCTGGTAAAATCAGCCTATTATGAACTCTTTTACGTTAACAGCGCCATTGACATAACG
>MHZD01000177.1:2144-2249 GCA_001828645.1 Planctomycetes bacterium RIFOXYC2_FULL_41_27
ATCACGCCGTAAAAAAGGAAGAAGCAACCTTAAAACTTTCGAAGAAGGATTATTACTTTGCAGACCTCGAACCGATGGTGGAATACATGCAGGAAGACAAGCGTT
>MHZD01000178.1 GCA_001828645.1 Planctomycetes bacterium RIFOXYC2_FULL_41_27
CGTGTCTGGATTGCCTCCTACAAATTGAATAAGGGGGATATGGTTGAGGTCGTTACAGATAAGACACAGCTATCGGATTCCAGTTCAAAGCAGACAGGAACAAGATTTCAAAAAGACACCATTTTATTTCAGGATAACCATTATATGATTGTTTCAAAACCCCCTGATATAGTGACAAACGGACCAGATAGCCTTGAAGAACAACTGAGGACGTATTTTCAGGATAACCATATTCAAGCCGTTCATCGGCTTGACAAGGATACTTCCGGTGTTGTTATCTTTGCGATGAATAAGGATGCCTTCGAGCGCATGAAGACCTTGTTTAAAAAAAATCTTATGAAAAAAGTTTACAGGGTTATTGTAAGGAGTGGTGTGGGTAAACAGTCATTTACTATGAATACCCCTATAAAAGGACAAAGGGCTGTGTCACACGTGAAGCTCTTAAAGAAGGGTAAGGATGCCTCCTATCTGGAGGTTGATATTGAAACGGGTAGGACACATCAGATCAGGATACATCTTGCATCTGTGGGATACCCGGTCATTGGAGAGACAGAATACGACCGCAAACCAATCGAACACCCGTTATTGAGGCAAATACGAAGACAGATGCTTCATGCCTATCAGATATTTCTTGTCCATCCCTATACGCAGAAAATGGTATCCGTTACGGCAAATATCCCCGAAGATTTTAATCAGTGCCTTAAAACCCTATGTCTTGCAAAATAAGTAATTGTGAGATGAAGTTGTACCAGTCTTATTTGTTTTATAAAGGTCTTAAACAACAGTATGATGTACGGGATTCACTTCAACAATTATCTTACCCAGAAGCCCTTCTCCTAATACAATACTGGCATTTAATATTTCCAAACCAGCGAGCCTGCCATCAGGCCCATAGTTAGCAGTTACATCTTCACTTAAATCTCTGTTTTCTGCTGTTTCCGGGTCGAGTGTTTTGAATTCGATATAAAGGGCATCAACCTCTGAATCATATTGTATCTTCATCACACCTCCTCGTTGGAATAATATACCTTTACAGACTCTATATGATTATTATTTACTCTGGAACAGACTTATCTTGCTTTTGAAAACTCTTCAAATACCTGAAGTAGTCTCCATCCGTGGTAAGGATGAGATGTGTTTGCTTGTCAAAGGTTGATTCGTAGGTTTCCAGCGTTTTTGTAAAGG
>MHZD01000179.1 GCA_001828645.1 Planctomycetes bacterium RIFOXYC2_FULL_41_27
TTTCCAAAATGAAGTCATCTAACGCAATGGTAAAAGGCAAGTCCTTCTTTACATAATCCAATTTGCCCTTACTATCAATCTTTTGTGTAAGAAAGTAATTTACCGATTTTCCTTCGTACACGTTGACGCCGCCCTTTACACCCAGTTGGAATTTTACAACACCGCCTATCAATATTAAAACAAGGCTCAGGTGGGTAAGAACAAAACCGGTCTGGAGAAAGGTATTTCTCCATCTCTTGATGGTGCAACAAATGAGATTGGCGCACAGTAAGATTAAAAGAAAAGAGAACCAATGCGAATAAAAGACATTAGTTAATTGCGTAATCTTAAAAAAAGTGGCTAACCCATACCCATACCGTGCAACATATTCATCAAAGGTTTTTTCCTGTAAGATTACCGTTCCTATGATGCATGACACAACCAGAACCAAAATAATTACTACAGCCAATTTAACGGAACAAAAGAAGTCCCATACTTTATTCGATGAACCCTTTCGTGCGTATTGGTTTGTCTGACCTTTATCTGTTTGCTTGATGTTGTTTTTTGTTTCTGCTTTCATAAATTCTTAAAATGTAAATAATTCAAAAAATATTCAGTCGATAAACTTATCATTCATACTACAGGTTTTACAAACGTTGCCTTGATTCTACTTCTTGAATCTTTGAAGTGACGGAGTCTTTTCAGACTGGGATTGTTTTGAAACTTGGTTTGTGAATTGTGGATAAACAGGTTAGACGTAACTTGTAATTTTCAAAATAAACAATTTCTAAACCAACATTTCTCCAGATAGTCAAATATCCCGAAAAGAAATTATTTTCACAAACAACTTATTTTTCTTCACTCTCTTCAGATGTCTCGGTTGTCTCAGGTATCACTTCCGCTGGTGCAGCCTCTTCCACCGACGCTTCCTCTGGCTGCTCCACTAATTCAAGTTCCTGCTCAGTGCCTAATGAAGATTCTTTGGGAGGCAATGCAGCAGGGGTGCTGATTATCAAGAACTCCACCCTTCTGTTTTCTTTCTTACCTGCGGAAGTGCTATTAGCTGCTATCGGGCG
>MHZD01000180.1:0-105 GCA_001828645.1 Planctomycetes bacterium RIFOXYC2_FULL_41_27
ACTGAATCAGCCGCTCTTCCAAATCATATTTTTCATTGCCTTCACTCATCCTTTCCCCGTTTTCACGAGGACAAGTTTTACTTTATTCGTTTCTTGTTATATGTT
>MHZD01000180.1:124-5262 GCA_001828645.1 Planctomycetes bacterium RIFOXYC2_FULL_41_27
AAAAATAACACCTGCTGAGCAGTAACCAGAAAACGTGTTCACTGATGAAACGTGAATGGTTATCCTAAAAAGCTCCTGATCTTCCCCGCTGCGATCATATTTTCTGTAATAGTATCTTCTTTCCTGGAAAGAGTAGCTTGAATGATTTGGGTGGTGTATTCGCTATGAAGCAGATTTTCTGTGTATTTCGCCAAGCCTATCACTTTTTCTAGATTCTTTGTAATCTTCGGAGATATTAATTTTGTGACATCTTTATTGTAATAAGAGGCAACCAGTGAAATATCATCTAAGAAGCTAGGGTATGCAACCTTGAGAAACGATAAATCCTTTTCAGTCAAACAATGTAATCCCAGGAGTTCTGGCGGCAAACCAATCGAATAGAGTGAAGCGCAAAAAGAAATTACCCTCGGCAATGTAATACCTTCGACGTTTCTTGAATAACCAAAAAGACCAATATGTAATTTACGCATCCTGCGTCGGGGAACAAATCGGGCTATCTCGTTGATCAAAGGGGCGAGTTCTTTTATCTGTTCTCTGTAAGCCGACGCCAGCCTTTCGGTGATGTCCAAGGCTATTTCCTCATCTATAGTCGTTGGAACTGTCCTCGTGTGGTTATTCATCGTTTCGATAGCTTTTCTTACCAGTCCTTCATCATAATCGTATTTGAATGCCGATTGAATGGTAAAGGTCTGAACACTGGAAAATTCATTCAGACATTCAGTGACATTCATTGGCGTGAGGTTACCGCGGAAGAGGTTCGAGCCCAATCCCAGAATAGGATAGATTGGGATCTTAATTCTTTCTTGCAGTGCATGAAGTCTCTGTAAAGTAATTTTGGCTACCAGTATAGCTGGAAGCATGCCGTAGTTTAATGCAGGGTCAGAACGGCCAAGGAATACTCTTTGGTATGGGAATTGTTTATCCTGCAGGTAATTCTGCACCATAGTGTCAGCAGAGAGCATGTATGGAATATCCTCGAATAACGGGATAACCTCTAAGGTATCAGGTTTAAACTCACCGATCCATTCCTTAATAGTAATGTCATTTTCAAAGCATTTTTTATGTTGCTTGCCAACCACAAAGTCGCGGTAATAATAATACACGCGATTTATTGACTCTGTATTGGTAGTCATGGGGAGGATGACTTCAAAGATGGGAGGTATGTTATCATCTCCATAAAACAGGCTTGCAGTATCGTATGAACGTGGTGCGCTTTCCAACGTCTCCAGAAGAATCTTGGCCTCGCTTTTTTCCACCATAGGATTGGGTACCCGTAAGGTAATAAAGAGATCCTTGCCGATTCTGCGGTTTTTGAAAAAATTGTCGTAGCGTGTCAGCAGCTTCTTAATGACAAACTCATCGACTTCCTTTCCCTCGCAGTCCCACATTTGTTCCTCACATCGCAAATGAGAAAATGCATAATATGCCTCTTTAATTTCATCTTCTCCCAAAAAGGACGTCCCTTCAGTAAAGAATGGCATCGTTACATTATCGGGATGCTGCGTGCTCATTGTCCGTGGTACTTTTCTCATGTCTCTGACCTCATAACTCAAAAATATTCCACTAAGTATTTATCCTAACCCGAACGAGTCGGAATCCGTAGCGCGGGTGGTTTATCCCCAGCCATTGGCCGACCACAAGGGATCGGCGCTACAATTTTTTTGCTAAAAATGTCAAAATATTCTTATTAAGCGCCTAAAGTAATAACTATGAAATTTTAATTATATAAAAAAATACCTTACTTTCATTAAATTATTTAAAATATTTAAATATCAGGATTAACCAACAAGCAACAGCATTATATCCATCACATTCGTTCTGGTGGGACCTGTGACTACAAGGTCATTCAGCCCTTTGAAGAAAGAATACGAGTTATTATCAGCAAGATATGTTTCCGGATTTATTTTTATTCTCCGTGCACGCATAACGGTAGAACCGTCTGCAATAGCGCCAGCGGCATCGGTGTTGCCGTCTATGCCATCCGTACCAGCGCTCAGAATGACCGTATTTTCCAATCCGTTAATTTCCATCGCCGCAGATAAAACAAGCTCCTGATTCCTGCCGCCCATGCCATTCCCACGGACTCTGACCGTAGTTTCGCCGCCGGCAATAATACAAGCAGGCCTTTTGGCTGGACCTCCATAACGATGAATTTCCCTGGCAATTGCGCTAAATACCTTGGCTACCTCTCGTGCCTCGCCTTTTATATAAGAAGAGAGTATGGACGTGTTATATCCCAACTCTATCGCTTTTTGGTAAGAGGTTTTTAACGCTGTACGGTTGTTTCCGATTATTATATTGTGAATCTTATCAAATATTTTATCGGTTGATTTCGGTGTTTCTTCAACGATACCATTCAGGCCATTTTGAATATGTTCTTTAATAGACATGGGGATTTTATGGAACAAATCATATTTCAATAAAATGTTTTTACAATCCATGAAAGTGCTGGCATCCGGCGATGTTGGCCCGGATGCGATATCACTAAGTGTGTCATTTACCACATCAGATAATATCAGGGATATGATTTCAGCCTTGCATATCTTAGCTAAGCGACCGCCCTTCACCTGTGAAATGTGCTTTCGTATGATATTGATTTCATCGATATATGCCCCACTTTTAAGAAGCAGTGCAGTTACCTGCTGAATATCCTCCAAAGATATACCGTAGAATGGCAACTCAAAAAGTGCTGAACCACCGCCGGATATCAGGCAAAATACAAGGTCTTTTTCCTCAGCATCTTTTATTAGTCGAACTATTTCAAGAGTACCTTTTATACTGGCCTCGTCAGGAATCGGATGTCCAGCAGCGTTAACTTTAATAATTTTGCATGGCGCAACATAACCATTTCGTACATTGACTATACCTGCCTTTAACCTTCCCATGAGCAGTTCTTCAAGTGTTGCAGCCATAAAGCCACTTGCTTTACCAAATCCAACAATATAAATATTTTTAAATTTGTCGAGATTACAAACCCTGTCTTCAATCTTTAATAAATTATCTTCAGGAAGAAATAACTTTCGAATGAGAGTGTCAGGATCTGCAGCTTTTAAACCGGCATAGAATATTTCTAATGCATCTTCCTTTAAAGAATTTACTGTATTCACGTGTTTGCTCCAGGAATAATCCAATTCCAAAATATTGGTTTTTTATAACAGTCGTCATATATTGTCAAGCTTAATCTTATTTCTTACTTTCCTTATGAGTAAAATAGTTTTATAATAGGTTTTTGTGTATTTATGCATTCAACAAAGCTCTATTTATCCATAGGAATGTAATAGGAGAATGTGCATGTCCAATGAGCGTGTTATAAATGGGAATAAGCTCGATACAAACGAACTAATGTCCCTTGTTAGTACAGAGCAGTACGATAAACTTGAAGAAGCGTGGCTGGGAATTGTTGAATCCAACAACAAAAATCCCCAGGATCTTTTTGATGTCGTTGACCTCCTTATAAAACGGGAAGAAAGAAAACGGGCGCATGAATTCCTTGTGATGCTGGTGCCTTATTACAAACAAAGAGGGCTTTATCAGGATGTATTGAAGGTATTAAAAAAGGTATTAGAATATAATCCAAACGAAAAAGGATTGGCGCTTGAAATTGCCGAGTGTTATTCAAATATATATAAAGATAACCCGTATGCGAAGGATCTGGTCGAAAAGACTGGTATAGCTGCTGGACTTAATATTCAAAGCGCTATGAAAAAATTAGAGAAGTATTTTTATTTGGATCGCGGCGATTATGTCTATCACAAGAGTTGGGGAGTTGGTGAAGTTGTCTCTGTTGACGCAGACAGCGAAAAGGTAAATATAAATTTTGAAAAGAAGAGTAACCATAGCATGGCTATGGACATTGCCCCGGAAATATTACAGAAACTGGAAAAGGATGATTTACTGGCAATGATCTATGCCCAAAAGGAAGTGTTGAATGAAATGATTAAAGAAGACCCGGTAGGTTTGATTAAACTAACTTTAAAATATTTTAAAGGAAAGGCATCAGTATCTCATATAAAAAACCGCCTGATATCTGGTGTTATGCCATCGGAAGAATGGAGCAAGTGGTGGACAAGCACAAAAAAATTGCTCAAGAAAGACCCTTATATAAAACTCACCGATGGCACTCCTACCACCTCCTTTGTTGAGTTTCGTTCTTCCCCAATGACACACCATCAGGAGATACTCGAAAGGTTGACCCATAACCAAGAAATCGATAAAAAGATAGAAATTGCCAAAAAGTATATTTCCGAAACGAAAGGTGCCGAACTGTGCAAAGAAACCTTGAATGAAATTACTAATCTTTTCGTCAAAGAGGCTGATAAATTATATGGGACTCAGCTTTCATTGGCTATCGAGTGTCTTTTACTTCTTGAAGAGATACAAGGATACCTCAAGGTGGAACCTGGGAAATACAAGAACAGTGCCGAGGCATTTATTCGCGGGGAAGAGCACCTTCCGGAACTTATCAATAATATGAGTATATTAGAATACAGAAAACAAGCCCTCGGTATAATTAAAAAGGTTAAGCCGGAAAAATGGCAGGATGAATTTGTTTCCATATTATTTGTCAATAGCGGAAATCTCTGGGAATTCATTGTCAAAGACCTTATTGCAGAAAACAAGCAGCACTCCATTGAAGAAATAGCCTTAAAGGTATCCAACCATTTCAATGCATATCCAGAGCATTACATCTGGTTTTGTAAAAATGGAATGCAGAGGCGGTATGCCGAACTTTATCAAAGTGTAGATTCCGCTACCATGTTTAATCGGTTAATTGAATTATTAGACAACATTTGTTTTAAGATCCAGAAAGGACGTGGTGGAGATTTAAAGAGCATCTTCAATAAGATCGTAAATCTCCTGGAGGATAAAGGTATTGATTATGCCATAAATATTCTGAATGATGCAAATGCGGAGAGGGTATTTAATATTGTCTCCAGTAGTAAAGGTTTGGAAGATTGGTTCAAGGTTTCTATTGAAAATGCAATTCGTGACCGTTTTCCCGATCTATTTGAAGAACCAGGCATCCCAACGCTGGATGAAAATAAAATTTATGTTACGAAGGAAGGGTATGAAAAGAAAAGGAGCGAATTCGATCATCTCATGAATGAAGAATTTGCGGAGAATGCACGCGATCTTGG
>MHZD01000181.1 GCA_001828645.1 Planctomycetes bacterium RIFOXYC2_FULL_41_27
CCTATGGCACTGATGAGGACTGGCACCATGTATTACAAAAGGTAAGAAAGATCGAGGAGTTTGCCATTGCACAATTGGCGATTAAGAAATATGTAGAAGAACGTACATCATCGACATAAATGCCTCGTTATGGTATTTGAAATTGGGGTTCCATACACACATGCATCTGAAAAACGGGGCAAAAATAGCCATCATTGGTGGCGGCCCAGCCGGAAGCTTCTTTGCGCATTTTGCTTTAATGCATGCAAAACGACTTGGCATTAAAGTATCTGTAACGATATTTGAAAAAAAATGCTTCGACAAGAAAGGCGCCCCAGGTTGTAACATGAGCGCTGGTGTACTTTCCGAGTCGCTCCTGGATAAACTTACTGAACAGCACATCCATTTGCCGCCCTCTTGTATACAGCAAGAAATAGAAGGTTATTTCCTTCAGGTTCCTGAATACGGCATACCTTTACACTATCCATACCCACCACACAAGACAAGGATTGCCGCCGTATTTCGTGGAAGCGGCCCCAGGTTTGCAAATCGTGACGTCAGTAACAGCTTTGACTATTTTCTCTTAGAACATGCCCAGAATGTCGGGGCAGACGTTGTCCTCCATCCGATAATAAATATAGAAATACCGAAAAATCCAAACGACCTTATAAAACTTACTTACGGCGAAGGCGCATCAAAAGGCGAATATACGGCCGATCTCGTTGTGGGCGCTTTTGGGGTCAATTCAGATACCCCATTGGAACTGAACAAGTTGGGTTTTGGTTATACTCCGCCCAAAACTGTCCGAACGTGCATCATGGATATTTACCCAACAAGAACAATAAATGACGCACTGTACGGCAATAATATCTACGTCTTCTCGCTGGGCTTAAAATTTATAAAATTCGCTTCATTTATCCCTAAAGGAGAGTTTCTGACCATTTGCCTCGTTGGCAAAAAAGATATGGATAAGGCGCAATTAAACACGTTCATGAATCAACCTAAGATACAAAAGATGATCCCTGAAGGCTGGGCTGACCCAAAGAAACGATGTATCTGTTTTCCCAATATACCCGTTAACCACGCCAGACATCCGTACACAAACAGACTCGTCATCATAGGTGACGCTGGTATCTCCCGTACCTATAAAAACGGCATAGACTCTGCATTCACAACTGCACAACTAGCCGCAAAAACCGCATTTGAACGAGGTGTGTCTGAAAAAGATTTTGAAGAAGGATATTTTAAACCTGCAGAAAGACTGCTGGGCCGCGACAACATTTACGGTGGCATAATCCTCATGGCAAATGACATCATATCAAGACAGAAGCACGTCGTGTCATCTCATATAAAATATATGTCAGAACACCCGGATACATGGGAAACACGGTGGATGAACGAGGTGTTATGGAATACGGTAACAGGAAATGCCACATATAAAGATATCTTTTTAAAGAGTATACACCCAAGACTCTTATTAAGCCTGTTTTCTGTTACCTTGCGTTCAATTGCAAAAAAGAGCCAGACTTGTTAATATATATTATAATTTAATTGTATAGGAATTTTCATTTTATTTATGCGGTTTTCGTGTCCATAACTAATATGGTAAATAGTCTATGGAAGACCTCCCCTTCATCCCCGTACAGGCAATAAAAGAGAAGGGCGAAATAATGATAATCACATACCAAAAAGACAATTATATCAACGTTGAGGCCCGCGATAATGGCATTGGGATACCAGAGCAAAACCTGTCTAAAATATTCGAACCTTTCTTTACTAACAAAGAGGTCGGGAAAGGAACGGGTTTGGGACTTTCTACTGCCTATAACATAATAAAAAACCATAATGGTACGATAGAAGCAAACAGCAGAGTAGATGAAGGAACAACTTTCACCGTTAAGATACCCATTTCAGCAGGGTAGATTCATTTTTGAAGAGACATAAAATGAAACTCTATCTCAAAGATAAATCAAATATTGTCGTAATAGGCGGTGGACCATCGGGGAGCTTCTTTTCCCATTTTGCATTACGGCTTGCAAAAGAACACGGTCGTAAGGTCGATATAACTATTCTTGATGGACGGGATTTTATCCAGAAGGGCCCTGTTGGTTGTAACATGTGCGCAGGTGTTTTGTCTGAAACCCTTATCAATAAAATGGAACGTGAGGGGATTGTATTACCAAAAACACGCGTTCAGCAGGAAATAGACGGCTATTATTTTCTGACACAAGAGCGCGGCATCCCATTACACCATCCAAAACCGGGGCATAAGCCAAAAATCATAACGGTTTTTCGTGGAAACGGCCCCCGATTTTCCGTGTTAACAACCAACATCAGTTTTGACGATTATCTCCTGAAACATGTGGCGTCACAAGGGGCAAAGGTACGTTCTGCTGTTGTAGAAGAAATAGCGCTGCCAAAAGACCCGCAGGATTTGGTAAACATAGCCTACAAAGGGGCTGGCATAAGGGAAAAGATGTCCACCGATCTTGTCGTGGGGGCATTCGGGATGAACACGTCTCTGATAAAGAGAATTGTCGGCAAGGAATTTGGGTATCGTGAGCCTGGATCAGTTCGGACATGTAATGCAGAACTCCACCTGGGACGTTCCTATATCCAGGAGCGTTTCAACAAAACCATTTACGTGTTCGCACTGGGCATAAAACCCATCAAATTCGCAGCCTTTATACCAAAAGGGGATTATGTCACTGTTTCACTCGTTGGGAAAGAAGATATAACAAAGGCGCACCTGATAGAATTCATGAAGCATCCAAAGGTCCGTGAACTTCTGCCTCATGGATGGTCACTGTCGAAGGATTTCTGTATCTGTTTTCCAAAAATACCGATTTCCCATGCCGCACACCCTTACACGAATAGATTTGTAATTATCGGTGATGCCAGCATCTCGCGCACTTATAAAAATGGCATCGAATCCGCCTTCGACACGGCACGGCTCGCCGCACATACGATTTTCAAACGCGGCATTTCTGAAGAAGATTTTAAGAAAGGATATTACAAGCCGGCATTAAAACTCCTTGCGCAGGACAACTTCTTTGGCAATCTCATGTTCGGCCTCCATGATTACACTACGTCACGAAAGGCATTGGTAAATGCACAAATTGACCACATTACAAAATGGCGGAACACCTGGGAGTCTGTCCAAATTAAAAGCATCCTGTGGAACATGGTCACCGGTAACGCAAGTTATAAAGAGATTTTTTTCAAGGTGATTGACATTCGTTTGCACTTTATCATGTTCCCTCACATCTTTTATGCCGTTATCAAACAGGAGTGTGAGAACCTGAAAAAGCGCATACACATCAAGCTCACGGAAAAACTAAAAATCCTGAAGGAATCAGGCTTAGGCCCACTGGAGGACGGTCAGACTGTGGCGATAATTGGCGGCGGCCCGGCAGGCGCAAGTTGCGCAATCGCCCTGAAGAATCTTGCCAAAAAACGGAACATTACTATAGATGTCATCATTTATGAACATAAAGATTTCGAAGGCGGCATTGAACACAATGAATGCGCAGGGGTACTCTCTCAGCCCATTGAGCGCATTATTGAGGATCAACTGGGAGTTCCTTTCCCCTGGCATCTCGTGAAACGGGAAGTCCTTGGCTATTATCTCCACACAGATGGTTCTGTCATCAAACTGGACAGAGAAGGAGAGATTTCTTACGCTCTGCGCAGGATTCAGTTTGACGCCTACCTCCTGCAAAAGGCAAAAGAAGCAGGCGCAACTGTTATACGAAGTATGGTTACTGATGTAGAAATTGGTAAAGAAAAGGTTACCGTGTACAGCGAGACAAAACACATTCGGGCGGACGCCGTCGTGGGCGCATTCGGACTCGAAGAAGGCACATACAGGATATTTGAACGAGAGACTCCGTATAAACCGCCAAAATTCCTGTTGACCATACTAACCAAATTTCACCCAAAGGGTCAAAATCATGACCTTGAGAATGCCGATGGATACATCCACGCCTTTTTACCATCGCTCAGAGAAATAGAATTTGGCGCAGTTACTCCCAAGGCTGACCATTACACCATTAATATCGCCGGCGCAAAAATATCTTCACGGTCAATGGATGAATTTTTACAATTACCCGACGTGCTGGAAATACTCCCCAGAAATTTCAAGGAATCGCTGGGTACACTCGATTATCATCGCGGCTGTTTCCCGGTAAAACCTGCAAAACATCTTTTTGGTGACCGATATGTTACTATTGGAGATGCAGCCGGTCTCATCCGCCCGTTCAAAGGCAAAGGGGTCAACGCCGCCTGCCTGATGGGCATCAAAGCCGCTGAAACCATGATGTACGTCGGTATTTCAAAAGAGGCATTCAAGACCTACATGAGCAGTTTTTACGAGGTTATAAAAGATCTACCTTACGCCAATACCGTGAGAAGGTTTGTTATATGGGGCGCTTATTATGGTTTTCTCATGCCCATCATCCGCATCGCAGAAGACCACCCTGCATTGAGACATGCGCTCTTTGACAGCGTATCAGGGAAAAGGGCATACCGTGAAATACTCCTCAATACGATAAGTATACCGCTCTTACTGAAAATAAGCGCAACAATAATCCGGCGGTTAGTGAAGCGGATTTTCCAGGTAAGACGCTGAACCGGATTTATCTTTCAATATTAAGTTCCTGTTGACAGAATAGCTATAGCCGCACAGTTCAGGCGTTAGGAGGAGCAAGGTTTAGAGCATGATTACTCAAGAACAATTCAAGATGTTGTTACCACTAGCTTGTGCATGGGCCGAAGAGCAGGAGCGCATGATTCTTCGCGGCGGAGTGCCACTCTCACCCGCGCAGACCTTTGACGCTGTTAGGGCTGGTGTCGCTCATCCCGAGCAGGTGAGGTTGCTTAGGGTTGCTCGCATTCCCATGCCAGAACATCCAGCACTGCGTGCTGCTGCCGAGAGCACACATCTCATATCACCTCACACCGCAGGGTTGACTTTAAGGTACGGCATTTTCGTTCGCTCAGATTGTTGGGGCGACCGACGTTTGGTCGTGCATGAGCTTGTTCACACTTCGCAGCATGAGAGGCTTGGAGGCTTCCAGCAGTTCCTACAGAAGTATTTGTATGAGTGCATCACGATTGGGTATCCTCCTGCTCCTATGGAGCAGGAGGCTGTCACGACTTCTGCTAGATTATGCACCTAACCATGCGCTTTGGCCAACGTATAGATAGGGTCAAATAAGCTACACGAACCCATCATCCAACAAATCTGAGATTTACGATTTGGGATTCAAATCGTAATTTGTGAAATGTAAATTGTAAGTAAGACATTGTTGGGTGAACTCTAACACACACCCCAGCCCCTCTTTTTAGAGGGGAACAAGCTATGATTGTTGGGTGCGCCCTAACACACCCCCAGCCCCTCTTCCTAGAGGGGAGCGTGCCTTGTGGAAGTGTGGAAAACCTGAGTGATTGTAAATATCATTTGTGCGAACCTGTATGCTGAAACTACCCGAAAGATAATTTTTAGTTGGTAAATCAATACCCCATAAATTAAAATAAATTTTCAAATGGGAGTATCGTAATGAAAATTAGCTATGATTCTGAAGTAGATGCCCTGTACATTCGTTTAATTGAGGGCGAGTATGAATGCAGAACACTTAGATTAAACGAGGAAATTGCGCTTAATATCGGGCCGGGTGAGAAATTAGTAGGAATAGAAATTCTTGATGCTAAAGAGGTATTAGGTTCGGGCAAATTACCAAATCTTGTTGTAGAAAACCTACCTCTTGCAAAAATATAAAATCTATAATGTTCCCCAAAATTGGTTGTGGGGTAAGGTCTTTGGGGTTGCTCTTGATTTTTAACCTGCTTATGGTTGAATAATGCAACAAGTCAAGTAGGATGGATTAAGCAAAGCGAACCCATCATCCAACAAATCTGAGATTTACGATTTGGGATTCAAATCGTAATTGCAAAACGTAAATTGTAAGTAAGACATTGTTGGGTGAACTCTAACACACACCCCAGCCCCTCTTTTTAGAGGGGAACAAGCTATGATTGTTGGGTGCGCCCTAACACACCCCCAGCCCCTCTTCCTAGAGGGGAGCAACTAACTTCGCCCAACCTACATGAAAATGCTACATCAGATGTCCTAACCCGAACAAGTCGGAGGTGTAAAATGAAAAGGTTAAGATGCAGATTCCAAAATCACTTTTGCATTCTGCATTTTTCATTTTGCATTTTCTTTGCTAAAAATATCTATTAACAAGGAAGGCCTCGTTTCATTAGGCTTCCCATTTCTCCCAAATACAAGGATTCAGGAAAAGTCTCTATCCATTACGGTCTTGCGGCCATCCGTTTTTGCTTTCTCAATTGCCTGGTCACACAACTTGCGAACGGTTTCAGACAATGCTGGCGCAACATTGCCAGCCGTATTCATTCCAGACACCGAACGGATGTACTGCTTGAGTTTAGATACAACCACTAATATTTCCTTTTCGCTATGAGAACTGTCCATATCACTCCTCTCTTTTCAAATGTTTAAAAAAGTACCAAACAATACTATTGGATAGCTTCAATATAAATTACATCTTTAAAGAAACATAATGCGATTTGCATCTTATAGACTCTCTTGCATTCACTCTCGAAGTAATATGATAAAGAGCCCCCCCCCTTCATATTCTATCCTTAAAGGTCTTGCCATTGAAAATAATCTATCATATTCATTTGCCTTATATCAAGATTAAAAACTGGATTCCACAAACCGCTCTTTTGTCTTTTGCTGGTTCAATCTTAACGCCACTAAGACACCAAGGCACAAAGAAAAACTTAGTGTATTCGTGACTTTGTAGCTGGTTTGAATCCCCTTGTTTGAGATAGGGCTTTATTCGAGGTTGGAATGCCGTTTGTGCATGTCCTTTTCAGAACTGTTCAGTTTATT
>MHZD01000182.1:0-307 GCA_001828645.1 Planctomycetes bacterium RIFOXYC2_FULL_41_27
AAAAATAACGGAATAAATATATTCTTTGTTAGCAAATTTATTGCAAGTAACAAAACGATGTAAAACAACTTTACCCGTACGTCAACCTCTGTTAACCAGTTATTCCGGCGGGCATAGACTTCAGAGAATGTGTGGTGTAAAAATCCCATAGGTCCTTTAATACTTATTCCTTTTCATAAAAAATCTTTCGTACATTAAAACCCATAATAAACCCACCAACTACCCCGGCAGCGGTAAATACAAAAAGTAACAAATCACCCTGATCAGTGTTGATATAAGGATCACGGGGTGGATGGCCGTATTTTTC
>MHZD01000182.1:457-713 GCA_001828645.1 Planctomycetes bacterium RIFOXYC2_FULL_41_27
AAGAAAAAATGATTGTCCACCACAAAGACGCAAAGGGCGCAAAGTAAGACCTGAAAGAGAAAAAATGGAGATAAAAATTTTATATCTGAACAGGTTTTGTATCATCTTTGATTAACCCCAGGTGTAACAAAATACCGGGTTTCCGTTTATATACGAAAACCAGTATAAATCCCACAACAATGCCTTCAACAATACACAGAACCCCTTGAGATGTCATCATAAACACCCCAAAAATTTCCGCAGTGGCTTTAATGAA
>MHZD01000182.1:818-1057 GCA_001828645.1 Planctomycetes bacterium RIFOXYC2_FULL_41_27
CAGCCTAAATCGCTGTGCTATTTTAAATGCAAAATAGCCTGAAAAGGAACCCAGGATACCCATGGAAAATATATTTCCGCCAAGTGTGGTTAATCCACCATGAGCAAGGAATAATGCCTGAATAAGTAATGCGATAGCTGCTACCAGCACGCTCACAAAAGGCCCTAACAACACGGCGCTCATACCAGTCCCACAGGGGTGTGATGTAGCCATTCCATTCAAGGCAATAACCGGAATAG
>MHZD01000183.1 GCA_001828645.1 Planctomycetes bacterium RIFOXYC2_FULL_41_27
TCTTCTTGTGCAATTACTTTTTCAAAGGATTTGTGCCTTTGCTGCATTTCCTCATAGGTTGTCATCATGCGCAAGATTTCATCTTCCAGGACGGACTTATCTGCTTCCTTGCCTCCAATTTCAGTTTTCAATGCACTGTATTCCTTGTTGGTCTTGACTTGATTCATCTGTTGTCGAAATTTATCAATCTCTGTCTCTATGCTTTTCAGATCGAGTTCCTTACTGTTGATATTTCTCTGGAATGCCTTTGTCTCTTCACTAATTTTTGACAATTCCGCTTTCTTTTGTTGAATCTGATTATGTTTTTTTTGAACATCGTAACCTCTGTAGAGTTTGTCGCCTTCCAGTCGTTTCAGCTTTGTGTCTATGGACTGTAACCTCCGAAGTACCTCTATCCGTTCGTTCATTCACTTCTCTTTCCGGATAATTTTACGTGCAGCAACCGGGATAAAGTACAGACAGGTTTGAAACCTGTCTCTACCAGTCAATCTCCGCCAATTCCGTCCAGGAATCCTTCGAGTTTTCGACTTCTAATTGGGTGTTGTAATTTCCGTACTGCCTTTGCCTCAATCTGTCGTACCCTTTCCCGTGTGACCTTAAATATTTTGCCCACATCTTCAAGTGTATATGTGTATCCATCGCCGATACCGTACCGAAGTTTAATGATTTCTCTTTCACGATAGGTTAACGTTCCCAGTACATTCTCAATTTTATCTTTCAGCATCTCCTGGGTTGCAGCAGATACTGGGGATTCTGCCTTTTCATCCTCGATAAAATCACCAAAGGAGCTGTCCTCGCTTTCACCAACAGGTCGATCCAGCGATGTTTGATGTCGGGATATCTTGAGCACGCGTCGTGCCTCTCCTATGGTGATCTTTACTTCTTTCGCGATCTCCTCAATGGTTGGTTCACGGCCTTTTTCTTGCAGAAGTTTCTTCGAAACATTTCGAATCTTGCTCATGGTTTCGATCATGTGTACGGGAATACGTATCGTTCTTGCCTGATCGGCAATTGAACGAGTAATTGCCTGGCGTATCCACCACGTAGCATAGGTACTGAATTTGTATCCCCGGCGATACTCGTATTTGTCCACTGCGCGCATAAGTCCCGTATTGCCCTCTTGAATTAAATCCAGGAAACTTAAACCACGGTTCCTGTATTTTTTGGCAATACTTACTACGAGTCTTAGATTTGCCCCGGAAAGTTTTCTTTTAGTGCCCTCATGTTCCCTGTAAATATTTTCAACAGATTCAACACGGCGTTTCAATCTCTTAGAGGATTCCAGCACCATACTTTCCAACTTTTTGTATTGAGATTCCAGCTCTTTATAACGACCATTTGACTTGGAATGCGGCTTACATTCCATGAGCTGTGTTTCCAGTTCTTCCATTTCACGAACGATTTCCTGGAGTTTCTTCATCAGGGGCTGTATTCGTTTTGTGCGGATATTTATTTCCTCAAGCAGGTCGATGCCTTTTCGCCTTCTATTCTTGATTACCCGAAGCAGTTTTATTCTTTCTTTCTCTGAAGTCTGTTTCCGTTTGGCGCGAAGATAATCTTCTTTGTTTTTCTGGAGAATCGTTTTTAGGATTTTAGAACTCCTCGGGAACTGTTCTAAAATTTCGTCCTTGCAATTATCGACCATTGTATTAACCTTCAAGGTGCGATCAAACGAAAGTTCTCCACTATTCACATCCTCCAATATCCTTAAACAGGTCGCCAGTGAGAGGTCGGAATGCAGTACCTTCTTTAAAAATCGCTTTCTCGTAATTTCGATCTTTTTTGCAAGCATGATTTCTTCGTCTCGTGTAAGCAGAGGGATTTCGCCCATTTGGGTGAGATACATGCGAACGGGATCGTCTATCTTTTCTGTAATTGTCGGAACTTCGCCGAATTCCAAATCGACTTCTTGAAAAACTGGCGCTTCTTCTGCATCAGCAACATCGCGACTCTCGATTTCTGTTTCATCAATGAGGTCTATTCCCAACTCATCCAGCATCATCAGGATGTCATCAATCTTTTCTGGAGAAATATCCGCATCATCGGGCAACATATCGTTCAGTTCTTCGTACGTTAAGTAACCCTTTTCTTTGCCCTTTTGTACGAGTTGCTTAATTTTTTGATTTAAATTATCCATTTAAAGATAGACCTCCTTAATAAGTTATATAAATGGAGATAATCAATATTCGCCTTTTTGTCTAAATTTATCATACGGTTGACAGCACAAAACAAGACCTAAGTTTTATTTTTTAAAGCATGAATGTTTCTGTTTTTTCTGTGGAACTCATGCAGTAAGATATCGACATCTTCTTCACTTCGATTAACCTTGTCGGTTTCTGACATTTTTTTCTTCGTTTGGTGAATTTCTTTTTTGTTATTTCGCCTTTTTAAAAAATGCATACATGACTCCAGCATTTTGCTGTGGTCTGTAATATTTTGAAACTCCTCCGTTGTTACGATGTCCATAAGAATTTTATTGAGTCGGGCGTCATCCAATATATGTAACACATCTTCGCCTTTTACAACATTATTTTTATGATATAATTCAACTGTCTTCCCGGCTATCTGCTGAAAATCCTTATTCGTAAATTCTTCCAGGCTTATCTCTTCTAATACCTTTTGTATAAGTATATTGGATGATAACATCAAATACAAGAGTTCTCGCTCCACCTTTGAAGAAGCATCTAATCGTTGCTCGACAGGTTGTTTTTTATCTATGGTAAAGGGTTGTTTATTAAATTTTTTTAGCTGTGATCGCAAGGTTGCCTCGTCAATGGACATCTCTTCGGCGATCCATTTAACGAGTAAATTACGTTTGATGACATCAGGCATTTTCATTGCTGTCGAAAGAATGTCGTTGATGGCATTTGCCTTGCCATGAATGGTTGACATGTCCCATTTGGAGGCGGCCATTTCGATCTTAAAACTGAAAAAATCTTTGGCGCTATTGACACATGCCAGAAAACTCTCCGCGCCTTCTGCTACGAGATAGTCACAGGGATCAAAGTCTTTAGGCAGTTGGGCAATTTTTACATCAAATTCTTCTTCAATAAAAATATCCAGGTTTCTATCAGAAGATTTCTGGCCTGCAATATCTGAATCAAGCAGGAGTATTACCTGATTACAGTATTGTCGTAATTGCCTCAAGTGCTGTTTTGATACAGATGTTCCCATCACGGCAACTGACCAATCAATTCCATGCTGATGTGCCATGATTACATCCGTATAACCCTCCATGAGTATTACTCTATGCTGCTTCAAAATGGCATTTTTTGCGATATTGATGCCGTAAAGGGCGTTGCTCTTGTTAAAAAGAACGGTTTCCGGTGAATTGAGATATTTTGGAAGTGAATCATCTAAAGACCTGCCCCCAAAACCAACGACCTGTTTCCTTGCGTCTAATATTGGAAACATCAGCCTGTTCCGAAAGCGATCGTAATACCCATTTCCTTCCTTTTTTGGAATAATCAAACCCACTTTTTCTAATAGTTCAGTGGGGACGTTGCGCTCCTTGCATATTTTCAATAGCGCATCCCAGCTATTGGGGGAGTAGCCAAGACAGAAGTTTTTGATGGATTGGTCGTTTATCTGCCGTTTTTGTATGTAATCTCTTGCAACTTTTCCAGATTCGCTGTTAAGCAGGGTACTGTGATAAAATTTTGCAGCAAAATTGGTTGCGTTTAACAAATGGGTCTTTTCTGCACCCCAAAGAGATGCCTTTTTATTATCCTGTAAATGAGAAAGATCAATATGTGACTTGGAAGCTGCCAACTTTACGGCTTCCACAAAATCCACACCTTCTTGTTTCATGATAAATTGAAATACCGTTCCACCTTCGCCGCACCCAAAGCATTTAAAAAGTTTTTTCTCTGGGTTTACGGTAAATGAGGGTGTTTTTTCTGAATGAAAAGGACACAAACCTGTAAAATTTCTGCCGCTTTGTTTTAGGTGGACATGCTCTGATATGATTTGAATAATATCTGAGGCTTGCTGTATTTCTGCAATCTTTTCTTGTGGTATAAAGTTTACCATTAATTGGAAAGATGAATGTTTAAAATAATATTTAAACAATCAAATTATATCATTAAAATAAATAATGTCAATGAAGTGGGAAATAAATTATTTATTTTTATTGAATCTTTTATAAAGTGACATTTTATATTCTGAATTGACTAAATAACATTAGTTTCGGAGTTTTTAGTCATAGAAATGCATAACTATTCGTTGATCCTCATGTTGATACCTTTTTTGATCAGATACTCTTTTACTTCCCGGATAGATATTTCTCTATAATGGAAAATAGAGGCAGCCAGGGCTGCGTCAACCTTTCCCTTAGTAAAGACATCGAAAAAATGTTCCAATTTACCGGCCCCGCCAGAGGCTATAATGGGAATGTTCACTGCCTCTGATATGGTTCGGTTCAACTCGATGTCAAAGCCGTCCTTGGTGCCGTCGCAATCCATGCTTGTTAGTAATATTTCACCTGCGCCCTTTGCTTCAACCTCCTTTGCCCATGTAACAGCATCCAACCCGGTAGGCGTTCGACCACCATGTATATAAACTTCCCACTGTGCATTGGTAACATTGCCTTTTGCCCTTTTTGCGTCAATAGCGACCACGATACATTGGCTGCCAAACCGTCTGGATGCCTTTGTAACAAATTCTGGATCTTTAACCGCGGCTGTATTGATGGATACTTTATCAGCCCCGGCATTTAACAATCGGCGAATATCATCAATATTCCGAATGCCTCCTCCAACGGTTAAGGGCATAAATACCTGTTCGGCGGTTTTTTGAACGACATCGAGAATGATGTCTCTGTTTTCGTAAGATGCTGTAATATCGAGAAAGGTTAACTCATCGGCGCCTTCCTTGTCATATAAAGCCGCTATTTCAACAGGATCTCCTGCGTCTTTTAAATTCAAAAAATTCGTTCCTTTAACGACACGCCCATCTTTTACATCAAGGCATGGTATAATTCTTTTAGCAATCATGGTAAATTTAAAAAATCTTCATCTGAAAAATTGAAGTAAAACCGAAGGAATATTTTTAATTAAGGATTGACAATAAATAACATGAACAACTTCGTGTTGTTGTGCCATCAGGGCTAAAGCCCCAGTATGACGTGTACCCACTAACCCCAGCCTTAAGGCTGGGGTTAGTGACGGTCTTATCGTTCGACTGAGCTCACGACGAAGTCTGAATTGGGCTTTAGCCCTGACAGTGTCTGATCTTCAAAGTATCGGACAACAAACTTGTTCAGATTATTTATTGTCAATCCCTTAGGGTAAAAAAATACACAGGCAGGTAAAATGAAGTTTAAAAATCCTTTTCCGGACTGCTGGCTTTAGCGTAAAGTCTTTTGGGTATGCGTCCGGAAAAAAATGCAAGTCGACCTGATTTACATGCCAGTTTCATGGCCATTGCCATGCGTACAGGGTCTTTTGCAAGGGCAATTCCCGTGTTAAGCAGCACACCCTCACAACCAAGTTCCATGGCCATTGTCACGTCTGATGCGGTGCCGACACCTGCATCTACAATAATAGGAACCTTTGCTGATTCGAGGATAATGCGTATGTTGTTTTTATTTAAAATACCCTGACCCGATCCAATTGGCGCACCAGCCGGCATGACACAGGTTGCGCCTGCATCTTCTAACTTTTTTGCGACAATAGGATCGTCGGAGGTATACACGAGTACGGTAAAACCCTCTTTGACCAAAACCGTTGTTGCTTTCAGCGTTTCGATAGGGTCAGGCAGGAGTGTTTTTTCGTCTCCAAGCACCTCCAGCTTGATCATGTCAGACATACCCGCTTCCCGTGCGAGGCGGGCTACCCGAACGGCCTCATCGGCAGAATAACATCCCGCCGTATTGGGCAGAATTTTGTATTTATTTGTGTCAATGTAATCTAACAAAGATTCCGATTCATTGATTTTTACCCTTCGGACAGCAACGGTGACCACTTCTGCGCCGCTTGCCTCTAAAGCTTCCGCCATGACTTCCATAGAAGGGTATTTTCCCGTACCAACAAAAAGTCGGGAGGTAAATTCATACTTCCCGATTCTAAGTTTTTTATCTTCGAGTTGCTTTTCGATTCTATCCACCACCAACAAAAGTTACTACCTCCAATATATCCGCATCTTTAAGCATACGGGCAGAAAGTTCCTTCCTGGGAACGACTTGTAAATTCAATTCTACAGCAGCACGATGCTTGTCAATCTTATATATATCAAACAATTTTTCTATGGTCGTTCCTTCTGGACATTCTTTCGGTTCACCATTTAAAATGACTTTCATATTTATTTTTTATTTACAACAGCTCATTGCGGCAGCGGGTTTTTTAGACCTTACATACTCGTCTATTGCCTTTGCAGCCTTTTTTCCAGCACCCATAGCCAGAATTACGGTTGCAGCGCCGGTCACAATATCCCCACCGGCAAAGACACCTTCCTTGCTGGTTTTACAGGTCTCTAAATCTGCTACAATGTTGCCCCATTTATTTACTTGTAAATCGGGTGTTGTGGATGGAATTAATGGGTTTGGACCGTTACCAATGGACATAATTACACATTCCACATTGAGTACAAATTCTGAACCTTTTACCGGAATGGGACGTCTTCTGCCGGACTCGTCAGGTTCGCCCAACTCCATTTTCACACACTCAAGCCCGCTGACCCAGCCTTTTTCGTCACCTAAAATCTTTATGGGATTCGTCAGGAATTTAAACTGCAATCCCTCCTCTTCGCCGTGATGGATTTCGTCAACCCTGGCGGGCATTTCATCTCTTGAACGACGATAAACGATATATACATTCTCAGCGCCCAGACGCAGTGCGGTTCTGGCTGAATCCATAGCCACGTTACCTGCGCCAATCACCGCCACATTCTTCCTCATAGCAATTGGCGTTGCATATTTTGTGTTGTAAGCCTTCATCAGATTGACCCGTGTGAGGTATTCGTTTGCAGAGTATACACCATTCAGGTTTTCACCCGGGATTGCCATAAACATGGGCAATCCTGCACCGGTGCCGACAAAAACCGCATCAAAACCATTTTGTAATAATTCATCCACTGTTTGTGCCTTTCCAACGACTGCATTAACTTCGATCTTTACTCCTAATTTCCGGAGATACTCTACCTCTGACGCTACAATGGCCTTTGGCAGCCTGAATTCAGGAATTCCATAAACCAACACACCGCCAGCCTTGTGCAGGGCTTCAAATATGGTGACGTCATGCCCCATCTTTATGAGTTCACCCGCACAGGCAAGTCCAGCCGGGCCTCCTCCGACAATTGCCACCCTGTAACCTGTTTTTTCAGGTAGCTTCGGTACGGTCACTGCATTATGGGTTCTTTCATAATCGGCGACAAAACGTTCC
>MHZD01000184.1 GCA_001828645.1 Planctomycetes bacterium RIFOXYC2_FULL_41_27
GTGAGATTCGACCACGTTTGCTTTTATGGTGATGGCGCCTCCTGGCAGGGTGAATTTAATGGCATTGCTTAAGAGGTTGTCCATTACTTGCGCGATTTTGTCACGGTCTAATAAAATTTTTGGTATCGAATCTCCATTTTCACATTGAATGAGGATATTTTTATTTTCCGCCAGAAATCGTATTTCATCCGTACTCCTTCGAATGACGTCGCGAATGTCTGCGTATTGGAAATTGTATCTCATTAATCCTGCTTCTACCCGTGAGATGTCCAATAAGTCATTAATCATCATAGTAAGCTGATGCGCCTCTTCTTTTACAATGGTAAGGAGTTTTATTTGTGGCTCTGATATGGGACCGGCAATTTTTTCCAGCAGGAGATCGTTAGCCTCACGGATAGCCGTTAAAGGAGTTTTCAGGTTGTGGGATATATTAGAAACAAACTCCGATTTCATTTGATCCATTTCTTTGAGTTTATTGCACATTTGATTAAATGCCGTTCCCAGTGTGCCGATTTCATCGCTGGAGGTAACTTCAATCCGATAATCTAAATCTCCATCTGCAATACGGTCAGTCGCATCTTTTAGGATTTTTATAGGAGAGCATATACTATTGGTAAAGAAATAAGCGAATATTACCCCAAACAGGACAGCAAATAAGATGATGATAAGGGATACTTTTGCAGATTTATATCCAATTTTTTGAAATAATTCTATTTTTTTTATTAATCCTGTCTGTAAGGCAAGGGTTAGCTTATTTATAGATTCGGTAAGCTGGTCGAGTGTTTTTTTTATTTCCGCTTCATAACGGCTGTCGTGGGGGAGTGTCTCCTCGCTTCCCACCAGTACGATTTCTTTGGAAACCATGGAAAGATATTTATTGTGCAATTCTTTTATCTGATTTATAAATACCTTCTTTTCTCGATCCTTCGTGGATACTTCTATGGATTTGAGTCGGCCAAGGAACTCTCTTTTCTTCTTGTCGAAGAGATCCAGAAAGGCATCGTCATTTGTAATTAGGTATTTTTTTTCGTTTCGAACCTGCTCAAGAAGGCTGTCTACCAGTTTTTCACCGTTTTCAACAGAAGGAATATCGGTTTTCATAATTGAATCTGTGACCTTGTTGAGATGGTTGAGACGAAAGATTAAATAAAAACTCATGGCCAGCATAAATGATGCAATGATAATATAACCAAAGACCATACGTTTCCAGAGGCTGTTTTTTATCATGATTACCAACCAGAATGTGGCTTTAGGGATTGACAATAAATAATCTGAACAAGTTTGTTGTCCGACACTTCGACATGCTCAGTACAAGCACTGTCAGGGCTAAAGCCCAATTCAGACTTCGTCGTGAGCTCAGTCGAACGATAAGACCGTTACTAACCCCAGCCTTAAGGCTGGGGTTAGTGTGGGTACACGTCCTACCGGGGCTTTAGCCCTGATGTCACAGCAACCTGTCTGCAAGCGGACTCGCTCAGGCAGGCATGAAGTTGTTCATGTTATTTATTGTCAATCCCTTAACTAACAAATGATAAATTAATTTGTTTGTAAAATTTGAATAAACGTGAACATAAAAATGCATGTAATGCTTCATTAATGCATGACATCTCTTTTAAGATTTGCAAAAAGGCGATTTGTATAATAGAGGAACGTAAAGATGTTAACAAATATTACCTAATCAACGAATTCTTATCAAGTAAAAAATTACTGGTAATAATTTATATATTGCGATGATATTAAGACTTATGCTATAGTAATTTTTCATATACTTTCTGACGTTTAGAAAAAATATGATATTTTTCTTAGGGAGGTGAAATGGAGGTATCGGAAAGATTTTTACAGACAGCCCTGGACGGCATTCAAGACTGTATTAACATCGTGGATAAGGATTTTAAGATTATATTTATGAATGAAACTGCCAGTCAGAGGGCAGGGAAAAAACGGCAATTATTGCTGGGAAACAAATGCTATGCAGAGTTATGGAAAGGAAGCTCTCCCTGCGAGAGTTGTGCAACAGGCAAGGTCTTTGAGACAGGTAAGGCACAACAAACAATTACATGGGAAATGGGTCTCGATGGGAAAAAGTTTTACATGGAGAAATTTGCCTTTCCTATCGTCGATAAAGATGGGAAAGTAGAATATGCCGTAGAAATTTTTAGAGATGTTACAGAAAGGAAGTTGCTGGAAGAGGGTCAGGAACAACAACGACTGGAATTAGGCAAGCGGGTGCGTGAGCTTCGACATGCCTATGAAGAACTCAAATCTATGCAGAATCAACTCCTGCAGGCAGAGAAAATGGTTTCCATCGGCCTGCTTGCATCTAGCTTTGCTCACGAATTGGATACGCCCCTTACAACGATTTCTGGTTATTGTGAATTGTTGGAAGAAGATATTCGTGATGAAAAGTTATTAAGTCGTATTAAAATTATTTCCGAACAGATAATAAAATGTCAAAAGACAATCCGGAACCTATTGGATTTTTCAAGAAAATCCACTTGTGAAAAGAAATTATGCAATATTCACCATCTGATTAATAATGCCCTGTTGCTGGTTGAGCATCGTCTCAAAATTCACAAAATAAATTTACGTAAGACCTTCGATAATAATGTACCTTCCTTGTTAGTGGATGGGAATCAGATTCAACAGGTAGTTTTGAATCTCGTCAATAATGCGGTAGATGCCCTGCCTCAGGGAGGGGATATATTTATTGAAACCAGACTAAATACGGAAGCAAAGTCTATTGAGGTTGTTTTTGAAGATAACGGGATCGGCATATCGAGCGAAGACCAAAATCGTGTCTTTATACCCTTCTTTACTACCAAAGAACCTGGCAAAGGGACGGGATTAGGGTTATCAATTTGTAATAACGTTATTTCAGCCCATAATGGTAAAATATCGTTGGAAAGTCGAATAGGGAATGGCACTAGATTCGTTGTATCGTTACCGATATAAAGAGCGTTTTTTGAAGGATAAGAGTCGTGAAGAAGATTTTGGTCGTAGATGATGATTTGGCCATGGGAGAGATGTGTAAAGAACTCCTGAAGAGTAAGGGATACACATCTGAAGTTGTCAGCAGCGGTAAAGAGGCAATTGAAAAGGTGTTCATGGATGGAGTGTACTCAATTGTGCTTACCGACCTGGTTATGCCTGATATAGACGGCATAGAGGTTTTGAAAAAGATCAAACAGCAAAACCCACAGATTGATGTAGTGGTAATGACCAGTTATGGTACGGTAACAAATGCCGTTGAAGCAATGAAGCTTGGCGCATCCGACTACATCACTAAGCCATTTAAACGCGATGAGCTTGTTGTTGTTATCGAAAAGATATTGCAGATGCAACGCCTCGAAGGAGAGGTAGACCGCCTACGTTCAGAACTTGGTGAAAAGTACACGTTTGGTAATATTATCGGTGAGAGTGCAAAGATTAAAAAGGTATTTGAAATCATATCCAACGTATCGAATACGGAAGCCAACATCTTAATTCAGGGAGAAACCGGTACAGGCAAGGAATTGGCAGCCAGGGCTATACATTATAACAGCGCTCGTAAAAATTATCCGTTCGTCAAGGTAGATTGTGCGGCACTGACGGAGACATTGCTGGAAAGCGAACTTTTTGGTCATGAAAAAGGGGCTTTTACCGGCGCTATAAAAGATAGAATCGGTCGTTTCAGAACGGCCGATCATGGCACTATATTCCTGGACGAAATTGGTAACATTTCTCTGGCAGTTCAGGCAAAATTACTTCGAGTGCTGCAAGACAGTGAATTTGAGGCTGTGGGGGGCGACAAACCTATAAAAGTGGATGTACGTATCATTGCAGCAACCAATGCAGACCTTGAGGGAAATGTTGAAAAGGGTCAATTCCGGAGAGACCTTTTTTATAGGCTTAATGTCATTCGTATTTTTCTGCCGCCGTTAAGGGAGCGTACGGACGATATTCCGATGCTTGCCTCTCATTTCCTTTCCATTCACAACGAGAAGAATAGAAAAACTGTAGAAGGGATTTCCCGTGAGGCGTTAAACAAGCTCATGTCGTATACCTGGCAGGGGAATATTCGGGAATTGGAGAACGTCATAGAACGTGCGGTAATCCTTTGTAAGGGGAAGGGGATTGAATCTGAGGATATTCCTTTGTATCAGGAAAAAACGGGTTTCCCGCAGGGTTTGACCGGTAAACCACTGCAAGAGTTAATAGATCATGTTGAACGGCAAATAATTATTAATACGCTGGAATTAACGGGCGATGACAAGGAAAAGGCCGCTAAAGTACTCCAGATTTCGCGCGCAAGTCTTTATAATAAATTAAACAAACATAAAATTAATGAATCACTATAACTCAGAACTATGAAAGAATTACAAATTTTACATATCGAACATTGGTCTAATTTTCTCCTCGCCTTTATCCCACTTTTTATAGCAATCGACGTGGTAGGGATATTGCCCATTTTTATGTCATTGGTGGATGGGATAGAAAAACCGCAGAAAACGAAAATTATAAATCAGTCTGTCATCACGGCGCTCTCCGTTAGTATTGGTTTTCTGGCCATTGGAAAGTTTGTTTTTTCTGTATTGGGGATTGAGATATACGATTTTAAAATGGCTGGGGGACTCTTGCTGCTGGTATTTGCCATTAACGATTTGCTGTTCTCGGAGAAAGGAAAGAGGACGATAACCCCAACTATGGGAGTCGTTCCTTTGGGCATTCCACTTGTTGTAGGTCCTGCTGTTTTGACCTCAATCATTGTAACGGTGGATACCTATGGCTACATTCCTACCGTGACTTCGCTGGTGGTAAATCTCATCATCGTATGGGTTGTGTTTCTGAAGTCTAATTTCATATACCGATTAATGGGTGAGGGCGGTTCCAAGGCATTTGCCAAGGTTGCATCACTATTATTAGCAGCCATAGCAGTGATGATGCTCAGGCGGGGATTTATGGATATGATGATATACATGAAAAAATCTTCCTGAACAAAGAATACCAACATTTGATACCTTTAAGCGTATGACGATAAAAAAGGGACTGGAAATCTTTTGTGGAGTTACAGTCCTTGCTATTTGCCTTTTGATCATATTCACAACGAATATTAAGACACTCCATGCACTCAGGTCGATTGATATCCGGTTTCTCATCTTCTCGCTGATATTGATCTGCTTATCCTGGTGTTTTGACGTCTTGCGTCTAAAGGTGTTGACGAATGCCGTTGGTGTACGTATCCCTTTTATGTATGGTACGAAAGCAATATTAACATATGCATTTCTTTCAAATATTACACCTTCTTCAGCGGGTGGTGAACCGATATTATTTTACATGCTGAATCAAAAGGGTATAACCTACGGGAAGGCAAGTGCAATTGCGTTCTTGCGCATAATGATTACCATGATGTTTTTTGCTATTGGCGGACCGATTATCATTTATTTCCATCGTGAATTATTGTCGAGTGTCGGTTTAATGATGGCGTTTGATTATGTGGCTATCTTTTTGGCAGTGACGGTAATGTTCTTTGCATATCTTTATTTTGCCCCACACTCAGCAAGAAGAGGTCTGGATTTGCTATTTAATTATTTCGAGAAATTTGCGTTTTTTAAGGGGAAATCTTCCAGATTAAAACAGAGATTGTTGCATGTAGTTGATGAGTTTAAATCCAGTCTCAAGGAATTCCTTCAGGGTGAGCGATGGCGCTTGATTTTAGTTATTTTTTATACTGCCTTGATGATTGCCTCACAATTTTTAGTGGCGCCCATGATATTGAAAGGCCTGGGTTGTGATGTGGGAATTCTGAGCGTATGTATGATACAGGGGGTTTTGAACTTCATGCTTTACTATGTACCAACACCTGGAGGCAGCGGCGTATCGGAAGGCTTAGGATATGCCCTTTTTGCTCCATTAGTTCCTTCCCATGTTCTGGGGATATTTCTTGTTATATGGAAGTTTTTGACTAATTATGTATGGACAATTGTCGGTGGTTTAATCATTGCAAAATCCATCGGAATGGAAAATCTAAAGGATATTACAAAAACTCGGTATAAAGACTGATAAGCCATTTCATATTTTTAAGGCACTTATTCAAAATAAAAAGTAATTTGACAATGGTAGATTAAATATATTACAATTTTACGATTACATTAATTTATTAACTTTATTAATAGTAGGAGAAACCAATGATCGGAAAGGTTGTTAAGCCGATAGGGATTGTATTAGCTGGAATATTGTGCTTTTATCTGGATGGATTTGCCGCTGAAAAAGACGCAAAGAAGACTTCTGAACCGGCAAAAAAAGATGCTAAAGCGGCATCAAAGAAAGACGATACATCCGTACCGAAGAAAGAAGAAGCTACACCAGCTAAACAGGAGGACGATTCAAAGAAGGTTGTGGCAACTGTGAATGGTGAGAATATCAGCCAGAAGGAAGTGAATCAAATGCTCAACAGGTTTGGTAATCAGGTACCCAAGGAACAACTCCCTGCCATTACAAAGCAAATAATCGACGGCTTGATTACACAAAAACTCATTACGCAATTTATTAGAGATAGCAAAATAGAAGTAAGTCAGGCTGAAATAGAGAAGGAATTGAATAAAGTTCGGGAAGACATAAAATCAAATCCAGGTTTGGAAGGCAAAACATTTGAACAAGTATTAGAGACCCATGGAAGCAGCATAGATAATTTGAAAAGCGAGATTGTCATATCTCTCTCCTTGGAAAAGCACCTTGGAAAG
>MHZD01000185.1:0-532 GCA_001828645.1 Planctomycetes bacterium RIFOXYC2_FULL_41_27
AATCTTTGCCTTTGATAGTGTCGTAACAATTTTGGTGTGAAAATGCTTTGCAGTTTCAACAAGCGCCTGCATTACGCACTGTATATCAACGACCATCAACTCAACAGCGCCTGTTGATATGGCGCCTTCCTGCATGGTCATGTGACCAGCCATTGGTATTCCGTGCCTCACAAGAAGTTCATTAGCGGTGCAGCAAAGACCGGCTATAACAACACCCTTTGCCCCAACTGCCTTTGCCGCCTTTTCAACTTCCGGATCGCTTGCGGCAAGAACTATAGACTCGGCAAGCTGTGGTTCATGCCCATGAACTATAAGATTCACATAATCTTTCTTTATAACGCCAAGGCTTGACCTTCCCTGCACAGGCTTTGGCGTACCAAACATAATATCCTGCAATTCAGTGGCTATCATACAGCCGCCCCAGCCATCTGCCAACGATACACGCATTGCCTGCTTGGTAAGGTTGCGATAATCCTGATCACCGCCCATCCCTGTGCGGTGCATACTTTCGGTAACCTCACGATCTATTGCC
>MHZD01000185.1:573-709 GCA_001828645.1 Planctomycetes bacterium RIFOXYC2_FULL_41_27
CTCTGGCGCCCTTTTCAGAAACAACAAAGTGCCGTAAGGTTTCCCAAATTCCATGAGCGCCATCTCGCCAACCTCTTCAGCAATCTCATTTATCTTGCGATCTTTCGTCTTTACCCCAAAACATTCAGCTACCATC
>MHZD01000185.1:1220-8694 GCA_001828645.1 Planctomycetes bacterium RIFOXYC2_FULL_41_27
TTTTTATACAATCTTCCAACCGAGTTTTTATTTGCCTGACTTCTGACAATAACTGGCTATTTTCAGTGAAGGCAGCCCGTCCTACAATATCCGACTCAAGGATTTTATCGTTATATGAAATAAACCCTAAAACCGGGATGCCATTCAATCCTTTTTCTATCAATGACCGATGGCTGTCGGAGTCCACTTTGTTACCCACGGCAAAAATCGATTTGAGCCCAATATCATCGGCCAGCTTTTTAACCAGAAAGGCAGTTTGGATACTTTTGGAACCTGGTTCCACAATTACAATTAACGCATTCACTGACCTTACCGTGGCACGGCCGAGATGCTCTACCCCTGCCTCCATATCCACAATAACAACCTCGTCCCTTTGCACGATAAGGTGACTCAACAGCGCCCTTAAAAAAGCGCTTTCAGGACACGCACACCCACCGCCCCCGCGTTTTATAGCGCCCAATACCATAAGCTTCATTCCTTCATGTTCCAGTGAAAGTTTTTCAGGCAAATCAGAAACTGTGGGATTAAGCGAAAAAAATTTCCCGTATTCGTCTGAAGCGCCCGTACGTTCCTTTATTAAATCCTTCATCTGGCTGATTGGCACTATCTCCGATACATTTTTGATACCCATCGTCACTGCCAGATTAGACACAGGGTCTGCGTCTATCGCAATAACCTTTTTCCCATTCTCCGCAAAAACCTTTGCAAGTGCAGCCACAAAGGTCGTCTTTCCAACACCGCCCTTACCAGAAACTGCAATTTTCATAAATTTTACCTTTTAAATTCGAACAATATTAGTGCAATCATTACTATTTACTAATAAATACTACATAAAAGTTTATCAAAGTTCCAGAAGACAAACCATGAAAATTTTAAAAAAACTTTTATTAAGAGATACATCTTTGACTGAGCTATGAAAATTATTTTAATTCAAACTCTACGGTAACTGATACATTCGCCTTTACTTCCACCTGCCTGTTTTCTGCCTTGTATCGCTCATTCCACAACTTTACGATATATTTTCCTTCCGGCAGATTCGTGATTGAAAAATTCCCATCGTTATTGACTCTTGCAAAGTATGGATTTTGAAGGACCAGGACGTAAGCAAGCATATCAACGTGCACATTGCACAGCATGGATGCAATCCCTAATTTGTTGAATGTGAACGACCTTACTTCACCCTTGAGCCACGTTCCCAGGTTCACGTTGTCTGCTACTGCATCTGGCGAATAGACGTTGTGTTGTACCATGTCGCTGTTCAGGAAATCTACCGTTGTCCCTTTTATCAAGGGAAGCACGTGTGGTATAAAGGTCATATTTTTTTGATCCATGACGGCATGTTCCTTCGGTGGATCGAAGGTATTTGTAACATTCTCTATATAGACAAGGGTGTTTCTTAGATATTTGGCCTTTTTGGCCTTGACAGTGCCCTGAATCCTCCCCAGTCCTTTTTCTTCAGCAAAAGCATGATGAGCAGTACATGCCGTTACTAAGAATATTGCAAAAAATAAGATACTGAACGTTTTTCTATAAACCCGCATATTATTGCTGAACATAGCTGTAAAAATCTCCTTTTCTTAAATTATTCCGTTTAAGTCCCCCTTAAAAAAGGGGGATTCAGTGGGTTGTGTTTTTTCTGGGCTATCCCCGTTTTCACGAGGACAAGTTTACAACCCCCTAGCCCCCTTTTCTAAGGGGGATTCTCTATGCCATACATCGTATAACCCGCATGAATAAAATGAAAATTCCTATACAATTAGATTATGAGCAATGTCAAATTGCACAAAGTCGAGGTTAATTTCCGCAATGCAAATATAGAAATTATCCTTTGTTTTTTCACAGATTGTATTACATAATTTGGATAACCAGCAGGCGATATGGTCCTTTAAAAATCTCTCTTCGATATCACAAAGAGACCTTGCCAGCTTGGCATTTTTTTCTTTCCATGCCTTATGTTCCTCCTTACAAAGGGTAGCCATAAATGCCAACTCTATTCCGATATGGTCTGAAAGCTCGTAGTATTCATGGGGAATTTGAAACCCAAGCCTATGGTAAATTTTTTTTACATCTATAGCTGATTGCCCATTTAAATGCCCATCGCGGTATACTGATTCATAAGGCGCAACATATTTTGATAAAGGAACTTTAAAAAGATCATGATACTCCTGGACAAGGTTTTCAAACCATACGTTGTTTATACATTCCATCCTCGAGAGGGAATCTACGGTTTGGTTAGATATAAAGTTTGAAAATTCATAAGAACTTATCAACTCCATTACAATTTTAATAGTACTTATTGTTGGGGGTTTTAAAAATACAGAGGAAAGAAAGAAGTAAAAATTGCTTCGATCAAAAGCCAATTCCACATAGCTGTCAATTTTATTTTCTAACAAGTCTGGTAATCCCATTGTTATTTATCCATTCAGTAGAGACGCATTGCAATGCGTCTCTACCGTGTATTCATTTACCACGGTTCCATCCATCCCCAATCAAAAGTAACGGAAGGGTTGGTATAATTCCTTGGAGCAAACTCTGATGGGGTAGTGCCTGTATTGCCAACATCTTCGCCAAAATCAAGGGCTTTCCCAATGCACGTATTTACACACGCTGGCTTTAAACCAGTAAGGGCGCTTCTATCGTCATTCAGTACTCTATGAACACAAAAGGTGCATTTCTCCATCTTTTTTGTGTTCTCATTAAATACTGGGGCCCCGTAAGGACAGACCTTAGCACAATACTTACAGCCAATACATTTATCCCGGTTAATGAGCACAATGCCAAAATTTTCATCCTTGGTTATGGCATTCACAGGACAGGATTTCAAACACGCTGGGTCTTTACAATGAAAACATGACATGGTGACAAAAAGACGCTTTGGTTTTGTTTCGGTCCCGCCTTGTTTTTCAACGACAGTTCTATACCGTGTCCCTTTAACAGTGTTTAACTCGGCATTGCAAGCCACAGCGCATGCCCTGCATCCAACACATTTAGCAAGATTTATTGAGAAACCCAATTGACTCATCTTCTCAAAGCCTCCTTTCTTTAACCACAGAGTTCACAGGGAGAAAGCTTGTAGAATTCTTTTCTCACGTTTTTTCTACCTTTACTTTAGTTATATGAAAACATGCCTGGCCGGAAATGGAATCTGTAAGGCATATATCTGAAAAATCAGGGTCGCCCCTCTGTATCAAATTTGCGTTTGGACCAACACCAATATTGGGGTCATACGCAGAATTTTCACCATCGATGCTATATGCCTTTGAACCAAACCATTCCCTTCCGAAATGGAAGTCAATGACAACAGATTTTTGTCTGAGACCTTTAATTACCCTGACTTTGCCTTCCGTGCTTTGCCCATTAGGTGACGACACCTTGACTGTATCGCCGGTCAGTACACTAAGACTTGAGGCATCCGATGAGTTGAGATATATAAACCCTTCCGGCTGGAGTTCAAGCAGCCATTCATTGCTTGTCGACCTTGATTGAACGTGCCATGCCCTCTTGTAAGTATTCATAGTATATTTATATTCGGTGTCTTCGGGTTTATTTCCTTTTAGTCCTATATTTGGATCTTCCCAGGCAGGAATACCTGAATATTTTTCACCCGTAAGGACATTTTTGCTATGCGCAACCTTTTCTGAGAAAATGCTGATCAGATCACCATACCTGTTCTTTGCCCACCCCGATGCGTTTGGATCTTCAACCTGAGACGGATTTTCCCATCGACCACCCATTGTCATATATGATTCTGTGCTATCTCCGGGAGACCCAGATGCACCCTCATCGCCAAGTCCATTGGAAAAATCACCAAGTGCTAATGTCTCATCCCAGAATTGGTAAGCTGTGTCGAGGTGTTTACCCGTGCCCATTCCATCTGCGCCAAAATTTGGGAGAGCGAGTTTCTTTGCCATCTGAATCAACTGTTCATCATAGGGCATCGGCCCGCTCCAGGCTTCCAGCAGTTTGTCTGCGCTGCCAAAGGATGAACCATCCAAAGAACTTCCATCTGGTATATATATCCTCGCTGATCTTCCTTCTATTGAAATATCCTTATATGAGCCAATTACAGGTCTCCGTATAGTAGCAGCTTTTGTTTTGAGTGTTGGATAACTGGTAAATGGCAATGAAAAACGCTCAAAATACGTACTGTCAGGGAGGATGTAGTCTGAAAGCGCTGCCGTTTCGTCCATGAAGATAGAACAAGAAACAACAAGAGGAATTGCATAGCTATTGCCATTTTTCTTCGTCAGGGCATCCTTTACTCCCTGAGTATTTGGCTGTGTGTATGCGGGATTATGGATATAAAACATCAATGCCTGGCATTTATAAGGATAACCAACTGCCATGCTGGGAATTGCTTCCTGAGTAACAACGCTTGCAACGGGATACCATTGTCTTGTGGGTGTTTTAAGTGTTCCTTCATATTTTGATCCTGCCCTGTCAATCCTCACACCGCTCGTCAAGCCGCTTGATACTGGTTTGGATGGTTCCTTTCCACCAAAGCGTTTTGATGTACAGTATCCGCCAACCCGATCCACCCTTCCGATAAGGGTATTCAAAATATTTACAGCCCGTGATGTCTGGTAACCATTTGTGTGACCCCAGGATCCCCTGTATGCCTCAACGCATACTTTTTTATTACCACCTGACAATTCATCAGCCAGAGTCTGGATAGTGTCTGTTTTAACTTCGCAGAGTGATGCCCATTCTTCTAAAGTCTTATTTGTTACCCAATCCTTTAAAAGTTTAAAGGATGTGGAACACTCATGGCCATTTACCATCCCTGACCAATCATGGGTAGCAGAAGCAGCATCGGAGTAAAGCGCAATACTTCCATCGGCCTTTCGTACCACAAAAGGCATTACCACTGGTGTTTCCGCATTGGCAGATGCAGCCTTTGTATTAAAGTTTCCCCTGGTGCAACCGTTTGTAGATGTCCCAAGAGTATTCGTTGTATCGTCCTTTTCTGGGTAATAGAGCGCCTCATCTCCAATCTTTACAAAACCCTTTGATGGAAATGTGCTTGTATTTTGAACGTTTATAACCTTATCTGATGAACTGATATCTGATGCAAGAGTTGTTACCCCTTCAAATAGGCCCGCCTCAGATGCAGTGAGAAACTCCTCTCCCTTCCCTTCAGCAGTTTTAACGAGAAAAGTAGCATCTGTATAGTTTTTGTAACCGGCTGAGCTTGCAGCATTCTCATTTGGTATCGAAAGATAATTACTTTGGTGGCGATTATTATCGAGTATCCATCGCATTATTCCCATGAGCAGTGCCAGGTCTGTTCCTGGTTTAATTGGTATCCATGTGTCTGCCTTTGAGGCTGTATGAGTAAAGAATGGATCAACAACAATCAGCTTCCCGCCGTTAGACTTAAAAGCCATGAGCTTTCTAGCCCAATAGGGAGTGCCTACATTAGCTTCCAGGGGATTCGTCCCCAGGAGGATAAGGTATTCCACATTATCAAGATCAACCCGCATATATGAGTATTTTGCAGTTTTTGGTCCTGTAAAGGTGGTCTTGGCAGGTATTGAATAGTTGGCATTACAAAGGGATGAATGTTCAATATGGTTCACCGTTCCATAAGAATCGTTAAATCTCTTCGTAATCTGTGAAATTTGATCCCGGCCTCTGATCCAGACATAGCGATTCGCCTTGAAACCGAAGTTTGCCGGGTCTCCGCTTTTGGCTTCAGATGCATAATTTGTATCGTCGGTTGTAAGTTTTTCAGAAGCCCTTTTAGAAGAATCCGGTTTTCCTCGTATAGCTTTTAGACCTTCAAAAGCGCCTTCGGGAAGTGTTCCTCCATTTATGATCTCATCAAAAGCCAGTTTCCATGAGATAGCCTGCCATTTTCCTTCGCCCCTTGCACCGGTTCTCTTTAAAGGTTGTTTTATGCGATACGGGTCATAAAGGGTTTTCAACCCGCCGTTGCCACGGGCACAGGGAGCGCCCGGGTATTTATCTGGCTCTGAAATGTCAGATAGGACAGCCTCTGTTCCTGCAGTAGAGTAATCATTGGTATGAGGACAAAATGGATTACCCTCGATCATCAGGGCTGCTCCATCTTTCACTTTAATCTGCAAGCCGCAACCGGCATTACACATCATACAGGCAGTACGGATAACCTGTACCCCAGCGTCTCCCACATTTGGATCTGGATTTATATCATCATCAATGGTATAAAGATTTTTCAACTCAAAACCGCAGCCACAGATGGCTGCTGCAGTTATTGCACCCCCAATCTTAATAAACGTCCTGCGAGTGACCTTGAATTTATTTATAGAATTCATTACCGAGACTGCCTTTCGTATGACAATTATAACATATCGAAACGTCCACATTTTTTCTTAAACTTCCAGCGGAATATTCTAGAAGGTCTGTATTTTTATGGCAATATAAGCACTTTTTATCGTTTGTCTTACCAAAGAATCTTGAAAATTGAGGATCCAGGACTTTAAGTACATGAAAAGTCATAATTGAAGAATCCAGACTTGTCTCTTTTAGCTTGTTCCTGTGACATGCTGCATTTGTACAATCAGTCCTATACTGACTTGAATTTTTGTCATGGATCGGAATAGGGTTGCCCTCAAACGGCCCAAAATCTTCACAATTTTCCGTACACTTCTTGACCAGTAAACCCCTTTTCTTTTGTCCTTTTCCACCATCCGGATTTGTAATCACTACGTCTCTCTTACCAATAGGAGCATCAAGGTCAGCAGTGATCTGTGCCTTTATTTTCTTATCTGCTATATTTGCTGAAAGTACCGTAATCCCTTCCCCCAGATCGAGCCCGGCTCCTTTTTGAAATCCTGACCCTTTAATGGAAATTATCTTAATATCGTTCTGTCGCACAATTTTAGGCGTAATTTGTGATAGTTTAATTTTAGCTGCTGCAAAGGCGCCGAAAGGTATTACAACCAACCCAGTCACCAGACATACAACAGTAAAGAACAGATATTTTCTCATACGTTATCTCTTATAAAATACCTCTAAAAAGAATAGAGAAAAATAACCGACCAATAAAATAAACCAACCAAAGGTAATGATAAATTCCAGGGTGGTGGAAAAGGACATGGAAAAATTCTCAGAGATCATGCTGTAAATATCTTCCAGGGCATCGAGTGTCTTGTTAATGTTTGCCTTCCATGTCTCTAAATGAAGCTTTTTGGTTATCAAATCGAACAATCGCGCTGAATACCAATCGCCAATGAGTTTAATATTGCGCTCCGTTGCCTCGGATTCGAGGATGGATTCCGTACGTATCTGTGTGATTTCACGCAAGGAATGTCTGATCTCGCGGGATTTGAGCCATGGTATCTTCCTCCTGGTAGTTCTTTGTAAAAGCCGTGCGGCCTTCTCTAATCGTTCTTCTACCTCATGTTCCAATACCCTCAATTTCAACAATTGAAGATTGGCAATCTCGAAAAGCTCGATATTGCTGGCAAAATCACCGCGCGGATCAAATACG
>MHZD01000186.1 GCA_001828645.1 Planctomycetes bacterium RIFOXYC2_FULL_41_27
CGGTAATGACGGTTGTTGCGTATCCACCTAAAGCCGTGATTGTCTTAATATCCGCCTGAATACCAGCTCCACCTCCTGAGTCAGAACCGGCAATGGTGAGGACTTTATACTGCGATGGGACTTGTTTCTTCATCTGGAGAATAAAACCCAAAATAGTCTGGCCCTTCAGTTGCTTCAATTATTAATGAGTACTCTAATTCAATCATTTTTAATGTTAGCGCATCTCAATGTGTTTTTTCACATCTACTTCATTTAAAGATTATCATTTTTTCAGTCTTGAAAAGCTTCAGATGTCCGATGTTTTCTACTTCTTTTGCGCATAGTTCTATAAAACGACCGAAAACATCATCGTATTTTCTGAAAAATACTTTAACAGACTTCTTTGTTGAATCAAACCAACTTGCTCCATTTAATTTTACCAACTGTTCGCAAGCACTCATTAGTCATTCTTCTTTAGGAATTTTAGGCTGTCTTTCATTATTGTTATGATGAAACATGTGAAACGAAAACATATAAACATATGAGAACAAATATGGATCCATTGATTACAATTTTATATTTTTCCCAAAAATCAGAATGACTTTTTCTTGATGCTTTTGATAATTTTAAAACTTCCCTTTTTTTCTCTTTTCCAGGTAATTGAACCATGTGGTTTTGTGTAGAAGTTATTTACACACTGTAACTATTTATTTTTCAAATTACTCACATTCTGACATTTGTTATATAACATTTAAGTATATCATCGACAGAAAGTTTATGAATATTTAGAAGTTCCTGTATTTTCCTTTCCGATAAATCATTAAAATCAAGGTTTTTGAATTCCGTAAAAAAAGCTTTTACGCTTTTCGTGAGTTTACCAAGTCCCTTTTCTCTCATAATTTTAACTTCTTCATTAAAACCTGCCGAACTATTAACTTTATTAGTAGGAATAATCATAATTTTCTTTAAATCTTTTGGCATTATTCTTTCCAGTAGTCCTTTGAAACTTTGTAAATCTTTGCCAGATATGTTTCGCAGGCATCTATAATTTTTTCTGCTTCTTCCAAATCTTCTTTTGCAGTATCAGCGTCAAGATAGCTTTCAATATCATAATCGCCCATTTGTCGGCCATTAAACAATTTTTCTATTATTTTTGTAAATGATGCAGGAAACTCCTTTGGTTTGATAAACTCTTTGTTAAAAGCGCCTAAGGTCTGTCCGTGCGATGAGAAATGTAATCCCTTCGATAGCAACACAGCGGAAATGGCATGAAATACCGCATAATAAGAACGGGAAACAGAGTCATCATATCGTTCATTGTCAAAATCTATCCGGGCTGTTTTCAGTTTTTCACGAGCCTTTGAGAGCATCGCCTTTATAACATCGATGTCACCGATTGGCTTCATAATTCAAATCCCTCTTTTAATATATTCAGCCCTAAGGGAAATCGTTTTTTTCTTTCCCATTCTTTTTCATCACAAACGATACATCCTATTAAAGCATAATATTTATTCATTATTTCAACGCTTTCGTCCAGTATCACTTCCTGAAAATCTTTTTCTCTTTTATTAAGGACAATTAAGATGTCATAATCCGATCCCTCATAGAAATCGCCCCTTGCGCGTGAACCAAATAGAATAATTTGCTTTATGCGATTCCCCAGTTTTTTTCTTACATTATTTGCGAACTCCTGAGATATTTTGTCTGCCTGATTTCTTTTTGCCCCGCTCAGGACTGTATGCTTACTAACGAGCATTGTTTTTTTCATATTTTGCCCTTTCCTCCGCAGCTAACGGAATATCTGCTGGTTTTGTCGCTGTGCTTTTAAATATTTCTCAGTGGTGTAATTAAGCATTTAGCCACTCTCCTGAGTAATTTTTTACCCATATGGATGGTTTGCGATCTCTTTTAGAGTCGATATGATGTCTACTATTGAATAACCGAGAGTATTTCTCGAAAATATGAAAGAATCCGAACCCATAAGTTTTTATGGTTCTACAGAAGGCAGACTGTATATGAATCACTTTTGTTGCGTCGGCTGTTCCGCTTCTTCTGACTGTGTTGTTTCTTCTTCGGCTGTTTATTCCTCTACCGGCTGACCTTTTTTGGCTTTTTGTTCTGCTTTTGTTTTTGCTTTTATTGCCGCCTCTTCCTCACGTTGTTTTTGCCGGCGTTTTTTCTCCGCCTCTCTTAAATCATATTCTAGTTCTTTATTAAGCTTATCCGGGTCTGTTTTTGAATCGTCAACGTAAATTTGCCGTGGAGTCTTAAATTCTATACTAACCCGGTCACTACCGCAGCTTAAAAGTGACATGGGGAGGATAGTAACTATCGATACTATTTGTAAGATGTGCCAATAGCTGTGCATGAAAACTCTCCTTTATTTAGCGTGATTTCCTAAGACACGTTGGATATTCTCTACAGAAGGGTTTTTGATTACCCCTTTTTCTGTAATGATGGCCGCAATATTTTTTGCAGGGGTAACATCAAAAGCAGGATTGAAGACCTTGACCCCCTCAGGCGCAGTCCTCTTGCCGAATCCGTTGGTGACCTCTTCAGGAGAACGCTCTTCGATAGGGATATCATTTCCTGATTTTATGCTTAAATCAAAGGTAGAAACCGGCGCCGCAACATAGAATGGAATCCCGTGTTCCTTTGCCAGGATGGAGACGCCGTAAGTGCCGATTTTGTTTGCTGTATCACCATTGGCGGCGATTCGGTCAGCCCCCACAATTACGCATTGCACCTTTCCCAGTTTCATCACATGCGCCGCCATGTTGTCGCATATCAGAGTTACGTCGATTCCTGCTTGCATTAGTTCCCAAGCCGTCAGCCTGGAGCCTTGAAGCAATGGGCGCGTCTCGTCTGCAAAGACCTTGATATGTTTGCCCTGTTCCTTAGCCTTAAAGAGAACGGCTAAGGCAGTGCCATAATCGGCGGTTGCCAGTCCCCCTGCATTACAGTGGGTGAGAACTCCATTATTATCCTTGATGAATTCAGCGCCGTTCTCGCCGATTTGTCTGCAAATGGCCTTGTCTTCATTTTGTATCCTGATTGCTTCCTGGAGGAGGATTTCTTTTATGTCCTTAACGGACTTGCCCCTGTTCTCTTGCGCGACGCGTTCCATGCGCGCAAGTCCCCAAAAGAGGTTGACTGCGGTGGGACGGGATGAACCTAAATAAGTTGTTACACGCTTGAGTTCCTTTAAGAACGCATCAGCATCCTTTGCCTGTACCTCTTTAATACCTAACACCACACCCATAGCGCCTGCAATACCGATCGCCGGCGCGCCTCTTACCATGAGAGTCTTAATTGCGTGCCAGATGCTCTTGATATCCTCACAATAAACGTATTTTAATTCATTGGGCAAGAGTGTCTGGTCGATGAGTCGGATACGACCATTGACACCTCCATCCCATTCTATCGTTGGTAGTGGCATTTCATCTCCCTTGTGAAATAATTCATTTAGACAGGATTAAGAAGATTTACAAGATTCCTTGTTTTATTTTATCCTGTAAATCCTGTCTTATATTAAAACCTGTCCTCGTGAAAACGGGGATTCGAAACGGTAAAATATTGTATTTACAATAGTCCAAGTTCTGTTCTTATCTCTTTATCCTTTTTTGCTACTTCGTCTGCAAGCTTCTTTTTGTATGAAACGAGCTTCTGTCTCAATTTTGGATCTGATACGCTTACTATCTGAACCGCTAATATCGCGGCATTAATGGCCCCGGACTTTCCAATACCCATCGTAGGCACGGGAATACCCGATGGCATTTGCACCATGGAGAGTAGTGAATCCAATCCACCCAGCCCGGAGGTCTGCAAGGGAACGCCAATGACAGGAATGGGGGTTAAACTCGCTATAACCCCTGCAAGGTGCGCAGATCCTCCAGCAGCAGCAATAATCACTTCGTACTTCTTTTCCGCCTCGATAGCATACGCATGGGCTCTTTCCGGCGAACGATGGGCGGATATGATATTTACGTCAAAATCTACCTCGAACTCCTTCAGCATATTTATGGCTTCCTTCATCGTTTCGAGGTCTGAATTGCTACCCATGATAATTCCGATTTTTTTGTTTGCCATTATTCACCTCCAGTTAGTCCCCCTTACCAAAGGGGGACTTCGTCGTGAGCTCAGTCGAACGATTTAGGGGGTTTGTGTTTTTTCCTGAGTTATCCCCGTTTTCACGAGGACAAGTTTACAACCCCCTTGCCCCCTTTTCTAAGGGGGATTTTACACTTCACACCACCTTAAAAACCGCTTAAATAAAATGAAAATTCCTACACAACCTAATTATGTTAACAAAGAGTTATATATTTGTGTAATAAAATTTGGGAAGAATGCGGATAAAGTGTCTGTGGCAGATTTGGTCTGTTTACGGAGACGATTCAGGTACGGAATATGGTGCGGTTTATTTAATAGATGACGTGCTGTGGCTGATATATTGACATTACCACTCTCGGTGACCATATTTTCGTGTATTTCTAAATCTTCGTCTATCCCGTCTGAAATTGCACGTGTAACAACAAAAGGAATTCCCATGGCGTGTGCCCGTTCTGCAATTGCAAAGGATTCCATATCGACGGCTATTGCAGAGGTTTGGTTTCCGACATGTTTTTTTACTGAAGACTGACGAATGATTTTGTTAACGGTTAGAATGTCTCCACAATGTGATTTAAAGGCGTCATTACCGCATAATTTAATGGCCAAATCCATAATTGTTGCGTCACAGGATAGTGTAGAATCAATCTGGATTTCCCCTTTCAGTTCTTCCTGGGATGAATAGAGGACGTGTTTCCCGATAACTAAATCCCCAACACCCACCGCAGGGTTTATACTACCCGCAAAACCTGAAGAAACCATTAACTGTATCCTGAAACATTTTAATAGGTGCTGGATAATATCAGAGACATTTTTACCTATACCCATCTGAACAAGGGTTAATGGAAAACCGCAAAATTCCGACTGATAGAATGTGGCATGGGCATGCCGGATCTTTTTCAGGATATTGACCTTTGATTTCAAACACGCAATTTCCTGACTTAATGCAAAGAATATCGCTATCATAAATCTTCCTAATTCAAACGTACAAGGAATTTCAAACCGGTAGGGGTAATTCATGAATTACCCTTACATGCAAATAGAAATAGTTGCCGAAGGCCTAATTTAGTAATAAACAAATAGAATCAAATTTGGTTATAATTTTCAATACAATTATAAAAAAGTACGACCTATTGCAATTATAATTCAATTCCTTGGTAAAATTTATGTTCGGGAAAACTGTTCCCCTTCTTTTGTTCTTCTTTGCCAAGGGGAATGTGATGGCGCAATGTTTTTGCTACGGTGTTTCATACGACTTTATAGAAACAACACGTTAAATAACGCTTGACAGTATTAAACAATTGGTATAGCATTTTACATTTAAATATTACTGGTTTTTCGCTTTTATCATAAAAAATGGAGTCCTGCCTCTTATGAGGGTTTCACTGTCGTTAGTGTCTTCTTTGACAAAATATCTGATTAAGAACCGGTTTTTATCAAAGAAACGGTTCCCCCTGGTATTGATGCTGGAAGTCACCCATGCATGTAACCTCGCCTGCGAGGGCTGTGGCCGCATACATGAATACAAAGATACGATGCGAGAAACATTAAGTATTGAGGAATGTATTCGGGCAGTGGAAGAGAGCCCCACGCCGGTTGTCACTGTCACAGGTGGTGAGCCGCTGATGCACCCGGAAATCGATAAGATTATCAGGGGTATCTTGAATAAAAAACGGCATATCTATTTATGCACGAATGGCGTGTTATTAGCTGAGGCAATAAAAAAGCTGAAACCCAGTAAATATTTTAATATCAACGTCCACATCGACGGACTTGCAAAGACGCACGACGCTATTGCCGGAAAAGGGGTCTTTGCGCGCGCCACCAACGCTATCCGTGCGGCAAAACAGGCAGGATTTAAGGTCTGCACAAATACCACAATATATAAAAATACCAGTGAAGAAGAAATTAAAGAATTATTTTCGTTTCTGGATGAGCTGGGTGTGGATGGTATGCTGGTATCTCCTGGTTTTAGTTTTGAACACAACGAGAATGAAATATTCCTTTGCCGAAAAGAGGTACAAGAAAAATTTGGATTTATTTACGGAATCTCAAAGAGATATAAGATATTAAACTCTCCCTTATATTTAAAATTTTTAAAGGGAGAAAGGAACCTAAAGTGCACGCCCTGGGGAAACCCAACTCGTAACTATTTAGGTTGGAAAAGCCCTTGCTACCTCATTACGGATACCCATTACAAAACCTTCGATGATTATATGGAATGTACGGATTGGGACAAGTATCAGGAAGGGAATGACCCCCGCTGTAAGAATTGCATGATGCATTGCGGGTTTGAGCCTACCGTAGTACTGGAAGGCGGAAAACGATTATCTGATATCATAGAAATGGCTAAGTGGAACTTTAGCTAGATTTGTTATGATTTTTGGGTAAGATTGCGGTATTTACCTAATGCGAACAAGGGAAAGTAATTCCGGTACATATGGTATTTTAGGTAAAAGACCTTAGGGAAGCCCGTTGCTGTAAATTCAACCTCGTCCCAGCTTCCATCCTCTTTTTGCCCCGTTAAGAGAAATTTTATACCCTTTTCTACAGCATCTGATTTTACTTCACCAGCTGCGAACAACGTCAGCAGCGCCCATGCCGTCTGTGATGACGTGCTTCTGCCAATTGCCTTCAGTGATGGGTCGTCATACGACTTTATGGTTTCACCCCATCCACCATCAGAATTTTGGACACTTTTCATCCACTCAGCGGCTTTTTTGATGTATGGCTTGTTCATATCCTCTCCGACCGCTAGGAGTGCGGCAAGTACAGACCACGTGCCATAAATATAGTTTGCGCCCCAACGCCCAAACCACGAACCGTCTTTTTCTTGTTCTTTTTGGAGAAATTCTACGGCCTTTCTGATATTAACGTATGTCTTGCTAAACCCAACACGCCCCAAAAATTCCAGGCATCGACCTGCGACATCGCTTGTACTTGGGTCTAATAATGCATTAAAATCTGCGAAAGGTATGTGATTTAAAATTGCCTTATTGTTATTGCGGTCAAATGCTCCCCATCCGCCATCATCACATTGCATGGCCTGAATCCACCTCAACCCACGCAAAAATGTCTTTTCCTTGTGTGATGCTTCTGGTAGTGATATGCGCTGTAACGCCATAAGCACAGCAGCGCTGTCGTCAGTATCGGGGTAAAACTCGTTGGCATACTGGAAGTACCAGCCACTTGGTTCTTCTACCTTGCACTTCAATGCCCAGTCTCCGAAATTCCTGACTTCCTTACTGAGCAGCCACTCTCCTGCCCTTTGTAATGCTGGATGAGTGCTGGATATTCCTGATTCATGAAGTGCGATAATTGCCCAGGCTGTATCCCAAACGGGAGATACGCAGGGCTGTAAATAAAGCTTGTCCTCTTCATAAACCACCAGTTTCTCGACTTCTCTTAGCTGGCTTACCAGCGCTGGGTGATCGTCTGAATAGCCAAGGCATTTCATGGCAAATATGGAATTAACGATTGCCGGCCATATGGACCCCAAACCGCCGGATTTCTCAAGATGTTCAAGCATCCATTTTTCTGCCTTCCGGAGGGCGATCTTTCTAACAAATTTAATGGGGTGCTGTTCGTAACGCCTGAAAATACTATCAGCGTCAATAAAGAAATTGTGCCAGCACCATCCCGACTGGTCTCTCTTAATGCGGTAGACCACCTTATCACGGGGAACGAGGTAGAGTTCTTTCAGCAGATCATCCCCTACTGGAATATGCGGCTTTTTATCAATGGCAATAGAGAGGGGGACGACAATGCACCTCGACCAATACGACATCTCGTAA
>MHZD01000187.1 GCA_001828645.1 Planctomycetes bacterium RIFOXYC2_FULL_41_27
CCTTAATCTGGACTGCCCCCTTTTGGTAATTTGCCGAGAGATAAATCATTGCACGGAGGGCATAGTCGCTTTTTTTGGATAGTTTCATAACTATTATTCATTAAAAACAAAATATATATAGTTAGTAGACATTTTAATAAAAATTTAAAAAATGTCAACTAATTTTAATTTTACATTGTTTTTGCTGCGTTGATGGTGGCTTTATCCAATGTATTGAATTTTTCTATATATTCAACACGTTCACAGCGTAGCTCAGATACCTGTTTTATGATATCGTCTACATCATAGAATTTTTCTACATCATATTTGGATAAATCCATACCTTGCACAGATGTGGGTACTTCAAGATTCCAGTATTTATCTTTGCCCCATGTGTTAGTGCCGCGCACAATACCGCGGATAATAGACGACATCTCCAGGATCTCTACTCGTTGTACCTTGCGCTTCATTACCTTTGTACCGTTAGGTTGCTTTTCAATGATCTCTCCCAATCCTCCGGTATTTAATTGATAGCAATGAACCTTACCCTCGTTTCGCTTGACAAAATCATAGAACCAGTTTCCTTCGTACGATTTGTCACCTATAATAAAAGGATTGGTGCCGACCTCCCGAATAGATTCTCCAGCGCGTTTCGGATCGCCAGCGGATGTTTCTATAGATTCGCCTATCATAAAGACAGCAGCAGCCTGTTCAGGTGTAAGTTTGGCGGCAAGCGGAACAACTGTGTGACGGCGGGTAATAAATGCAATGATCAGTCCATCCATATCATTGATAGGCGGTAAATTGATGGTGTTTGAAATATACGGGCTGAGGTCCTCGCGCATCATAATTCCACGTCCATTGCTGGTAAGAGTATCGTCTTCGAAATAGAGATTCCCTTCGTAATCGATCATAACGTTTTCGAAAATAGCATCGCGGGATATTGCTGCTTTGTATATTATCGGTTGTGTGACTTGGTCGAGGCCTTCGGTTTTCAGATAGAATCCACGCTCAGATCCGTAAGCAGAACCGTCTTTCTTAAGGAAGACCACGTCATCTTGCAGTATCTCAATTCCTTCGTCCTCCTCGTTTAAGTCATGTGTATGACAGGTATGTGTTGTTTTGCCAGTGCCACTCATTCCGAAAATAAGCATGCCATATTTTCTGATACGACCATCGCTCCCTTTTGCCTTTAAAATCTTTGAACCCGCATGGAGACCTAGCATTCCCTGCTGTTTGGCATTCCACATGGCCATTCTTAAGAATCCCTTCTTGGATTCGCCATAATAGTCACTTCCCAGTACAATAGTAGTACTAATCTCCGGGAAGACCAGTATTTGCCGCTCAGTTTCCTGCCATTCGGGAATATAAACAATATACTGTTTGGGTTCCCCGTCAGCTCTAACAGGGAAGAGCGTCGCCCATGTCATATAGGCAAGCCGAATCATCTCGGGTCTCTGTATGGAGACAAAGAAGTTGCAATTCGGTGAAAATTCGTCATTATTTCCCATCATTCGATTGATTCTCACAAAAGGCGCTCGTTTGATATACTCCTCAACCGAAGCCAGGGTATTAGGAAGATTGTTCATAATCTCGGTTTGTTGAGGGTTCAGCGTCTTGAGACGAACTGCATCACTTCCTACATACACAGTTACCTTCGCACTGCGGTTCTTGACGGTGGAATGAACGGCTACGTTCCCGAATTTTGTAAACGCGGCAAACCTCTCAGCGCTGCGTCGCAATGTCCAGTCCGTAGAATTTATGACATTTGGAGCGCCGCTAAAGTATTTTACGATTCGATTTACTACTTCAAATTCTTTCATGTGCAATGATGTTGTTGATGACATGAAGAATCCCCTTCACTGATTATAATGTGTGCTTATAGAGTATCCTCAAACGAAAACTAAAATTACCACATTATAGTAAATAAAATAAATTATGCAAATGAAATTTATTCTTAAAGTGTTCCTTAATTTATGAAGGTTTCAGGAGGGCAGTTTGATTGGACAATCTCAGCCCAAAAATTTCGTAATTATACTGAATTATCAGAAAAATCAGTAAAAATATTTGATATGAAACAGGTTAGATTGGAATCATGCTGTATTACTGATCTATTGTTAATAATGGTAAATTTGCATATACCCTACAAATAGAGTCGGCGAGTTTATCGGGGTCGTGCCGGAGCAGGTCCTGCTTTTCCCAGAGGACGCGCTTTTGGTTTAAGTCTTCAACTAGATCGGCCTTTTTGACGTTTACTTTCGGATTATAGACGCCTTCGTCCATCAAAACAACCTCGGCGCCTTCCTTTTGGTATTTGTCGAGGATATCCTTGCGAGGGATGTTGTTATTCACAATAACGTAATCCAATACACCATCTCCAAGATATTTTGTAACAGCTTTTATATGGTCGGAAACTTTGTAATGGTCAGTTTGACCTGGTTGGGTGACAATGTTGCAGACGTATATCTTGGTTGCCTTGCTGTTTCGAATGGCATTCCGAATCCCCGAAACTAATAGATTTGTTATAAGGCTTGTATAAAGACTTCCAGGTCCTATAACGATAATGTCAGCTTTTAAAATTTCTTCTACAGCCTCCGGGAATGGTGGCACATCATTGGATTTCAGGAAGACATTTTTTATTGGTGACTTTCCAACGGTACGCACGTTAAATTCTTCTTCTACATAAGTATTATCTTCCAGTTCTGCACAAATATGAGTATTGGCAAGGGTGGAAGGCAGTACCTTTCCCCGAATATGTAATATCTTGCTGGCCTTTTTAATGGCCTGTTCGAAACTGCCCGTAATATCAGTCAAAGCAGCCATCAGTAAATTTCCGAGGCTCATGCCGTCCAGTGAACCTTTGTTGAATCTGTATTGAAACAATTGGTACAGTTCCTGTTCCTGTTCTTCCGTTTCAGAAAGCGCTACAAGGCAGTTTCTTGCATCTCCTGGTGGTAGTATTCCAAACTCTTCTCTCAGCACACCAGAACTCCGGCCGGAATCAGTAACCGTTACCACCGCAGTAAGATGTTTACTGTAAGTTTTCGAGCCTTCCAGCATGATGGGAAGTCCAGTGCCGCCTCCAATGGCAAGTATTTTAAGCCTGTCGGGCGTTTTCCCCATATTATGAAGCTGAAGAATCGTGGTGATTTGGAATATACGCTTGATCTTATAATCTGGTTTGTCACAGTCATTCACCGCAGGTTCATTCTTAAACCTTCCATGCAACATTTGGATGGTGGTCATACCCAGTGATTTTGCAATCCGGAGTTCTTCCCGCACCCTATCGCCCACCATGACGGCTTCTCCGAAGTTAATATCATGTCTTCCAACAAGGTCGCGCATACAATCCTCCAAGGGAAGACCTATTTCCTGATCGCTGATTACAATTTCATCAAAGTACGGTTTTAAGCCGAGGATGTTTATCTTTTTTTCCTGCCGTTCGTGAACACCTACCGTAAGCAGAAAAAGTTTGCAGCCCTTTTCCTTTAATTCTTTGAGCGTTGAAATGACGTAAGGAAATGGTTTTATCTCAGAGACTTCACTGCTATTGTATGCCTTGTACGCAATGGTTACCAATGTAGTATCCGCATTGTACTTGCTCACGATTTCATTAAATATGAGGTGATACGGTCCATACTTTTCAGTGAGTTCCTTTTGCAACTGATAGACCGCTTCTTCTGAGCACGGCAGTCCCGCCTCAACCAGCGCCTTAGCTGCACGCCTCCTGGATGCATCGATAAGTGAACCTGTACAGTCGTACAATGTGTCATCCAAATCAAAGATAACAGCTTTTATTTTCATAAGTAAAATATCCTCACATTAGCAAATGTGTCATTCTTCTCAATTTATTTACCAGTAAATGCGCCTGTCGTGTTGGTTCGGGGATACGGTATCCGCAACATGTTTTCAAGGCAATACGTATTGCAAAGGTTAAGTTTGTTTTGTGACCCGGAGATACAAAGACAGGCCTTGTATTTCTTTTTGTTCTCAGAACAGCCCCAACGGCTTTATTTTCATAGATAAGTTTCGAGTATGCTCCTGCGGTATTTTCCACACTGCTGTATTCACCTACCAGCCGGCTTTTTGCACACCCAATAGATGGTTTATCGAGGATAAGTCCCATATGCGATGCCAGGCCAAAACGGCGGGGATGGGCAATTCCCTGTCCGTCAAAAAGGACAATATCCGGATTGTTTTTCAGTTTGCGAAATGCCCTGAGCAGGATTGGCGCCTCACGGAAGGAGAGGAGTCCAGGAATATAAGGGAATCTCGCCTTGCCCGCAACCGTTGCCTCCTCAATCATTTCTAAATGTTTGTTTAGCTTAAATACAACCACACCTGCATAAAAACGGTCGCTGTGTTTGTCGTAAGAAACATCAGCGCCTGCTATAGTCTGAATTTTCCCTGTATATTTTTCGAAGGTTAATAAGTCTCTTAACGTTTCCTGTATCTGAACCGCCTTTTTATAATTTACACGCCATGAATGTAATTGCTTAATTTCCATCTGAGAACACCACACCCTGACGAGCAGGAAAACAGAAGTCTGGGTTAGTCATTATTCAAGTTATTCCGTTTAAGTCCCCCTTAACAAAGGGGGATTCAGGGGGTTATGTTTTTTCTGGGTTATCCCCGTTTTCACGAGGACAAGTTTACAACCCACTAGCACCCTTTTCTAAGGGGGATTTCTTCGCTGGTTCAATCGTCCTCGATTGAACCTAAACATTGGGCTTTTCCATGGCTGATATTCATTTAAAGGCCATAGCCCGGTTCAAAATATTTGGTTCAATCTGCAAGATTGAACCAGCCACGACACAACCTGAGACCCGCATAAATAAAATGAAAATTCCTATACGATCAAGTTACTTGAGTTTCATGGGTTTATCGAGTTAAACCTGCTAACTCAAGAAACCTTACCGACTCAATAAACCCAAGTAACTAAACGAAGTTGTTATGGGGCTTCTAACTCTTCAATCTTTGGTAAGTCTTTAATATCTTTTAATCCGAAATATTCAAGAAACCTTTTTGTAGTACCGTAAAGTAAAGGATGTCCCAAGGATTCGTCCCTCCCTACAACCTTAACAAGGTCTTTTTCCATGAGCAACCGAATGATTTGACCTGACTGCACTCCGCGTATGGATTCTACATCTGCCCGCAAGATAGGCTGTTTGTAAGCAATCATTGCAAGGGTCTCAAGGGCTGCCTGTGAGAGTTTTGTCTCTCCAGATTTTTTCCTTAATTTTACGATCCATTCGTAATATTCTGGTTTTGTAAATAACTGGTAGCCGCCTGCAATTTCTTCAATTTGAAACGCTCTTCCCTGTGTTTCGTAATCATTTTTGAGCTGTGTGATAGCCTCAAGAACCTGGGCGCTATCTATATCTCCAATAATATCTAGCAGCTTGCGGAGTGTAATTGGTTCTTCGGCGGCAAATATTAATGATTCAATGATTGGTTTAACTTTGTCAATTTTTTCCATGTGTCAAAACACCGTTGGTTTATACAAACTATTTAATTTCCCAGGCCGGAGGGTGAACTGTACTTTTGATTTTATCAATAGCGTCCTGTACGGCCTTGATCACAGCCTTTGTAGAAATAGTAGCGCCTGTGATGGCCACAATCTTTTCAGCGTCTTTTACCTTCGATACAACAAGTTGATTGTAGGTTTTCCGTTTAAATTGATCCTGAAACCATGGTTGAGCCTTGTTTTTTGCTTTCTTTGATAACCCAAATTTTTTAATTCTTTCAGGCTCCTTGAGGAGCGGTAATTCCCAGGATTCATCGCTAGCCCAGTCAATTGATTTCAATTCCCTGCCATAGATGAGACTCCATAAGGTGGTGGTGCTTTCGATCTCGGTCATCTTTGTTCCAAGACCGGGAGTTTCATTTTGTGCAAGGATATTGATTCCAAGTATCTTTTCGAGATTGGGATCAATTCCCACCATGACTTTAATCTTGCTTGAATATCCCTGAGACTCTCCGCTGGCTGCATAACCAACAAGTTGACCTCCCTTGTTCAAACCCTTATAGACACGATCCTGGTCAGGGTTATTCGTCTGTGAGATTTCCACCGGGAGCCCTTCCAAACCGGGAAGCACCATATACAAAGCCTCTGTGCGAACGGCTAATTCTTTCTTTTTGATCGTGCCTTTCGTGAGCATAAAAGTCGACGATACGCCTATAGAGGCCAGAAGCGAAACGATAGTCAGGATAATCGTGTATTTCGCCTTCTTTTGCATCTTAAGCTTTCTTTCCCTTGGTACCGTAAAGTCGCGGTTTTGTGAATCGGTCAATAAGAGGCGTTGCCGTATTCATGAGCAATATGGAATAGCATACACCTTCCGGATAACCAGAATAAAAACGAATCAATGCCGTTAGAATACCACAGCCAATAGCAAAAATGATTAATCCCCGTTTTGTTAGAGGAGAGGTAACCATGTCGGTAGACATAAAGAATGCACCCAGGAATAGTCCTCCTGCAAAGATATGGTAAAAAGGATTCTTAATCCACGGCGTTGCTACCTGTGGAGGTAAAATTAAGACCATAACAAAAACCGTAGCGATATAATACGCAGGAGCATACCATTTGATGTGACGTTTGTAAATCAGATACATCCCCCCCAGCAATAGAGCGATAGCTGAGGTCTCCCCGATACAGCCAGGGATGTTCCCCACAAATAACTGTGCAAGATGGTATGTTTCTGCCCCTGCTTCTTTTGCCAGTGGTGTTGCCCTTGTTACGGCATCTACCAGTTTACCTTCAGCATCTATCTGTGCTATGTTGTGAATGAGCTTGTGCATTCCGTGTTGAGTTAACGTACGCCAATCGGAGTTGATAACTGCTGGATAGGCTACCTGTAAGAAAGCGCGCGCTGCCAGGGCAGGATTCCAGATATTGTTTCCCAACCCGCCAAAAGCGTGTTTTGCAATGGCGACAGCAAAGAACGAACCCACCACAGGGATATACCAGGGAACACTTGGCGGCAGTGTGTATGCCAATAAAATCCCTGTGACAACGGCGCTGCCGTCTTTAATGGTGTTTAAAACAGGAAGTTTTCGCAACAGTAAAATAAATACTTCGGTAATAACAGCTGTTATGCAGCTTAAAATAATAACATAAAGGCAGTAAAATCCAAACGTAAAAACACCGGCAATTCCGGCAGGAATCAAAGAAAGTACCACAGCCCACATAATCGTGGGAATACTCTCCGTATCCCGAATATGAGGGGATGCGCTGACAATTAAAGTGTTGTTACTTTGCGTTTGATTCGACGTGGAAGCTTTTTCTTGCATATTTTTAACTACAGATGTTTATACTTAATCCCTTCTAAATTTACATCTACACTTTTACCTTTTGTTTGGCGATCTCAGCCTTTGCAAACTTAATGAGATGCACGATGGGTCTTTTCGATGGGCAGATATAACTGCAACAACCACATTCCTTACATTCCATAACGTTATTTTCGATTGCCAGATTGAACTCCTTTGCCTCGCACATGATACTCAATTCGCTGGGATTTAGCCCGTAAGGACAGCTATCAATACAACGACCACATCGGATACATGCGTGCGATTGCCACTGCCGTGCGTCTTTTAACACTAAAATTCCGCCAGTCCCCTTGACGGTGACGGCCGCATCTATATTGCCCTGTGCAATGCCCATCATGGGACCGCCAAAGATAATTTTATTGATAGCTGCTGTAGCCTTTGCCTCTTCTAACAATTGTTTGATTGGTGTCCCCAAACGCACCAAAAAGTTTTGTGGATTTTCTACGCCATTACCGGTAACAGTGACCAACCTCTCGATTAATGGTTTTTTGAATTTCACTGCTTCATAGACGGCAAAGACCGTCCCTACATTAATTACAATAGCACCCACCTCTAATGGCAGTTGTGTGGGTTTGAATTCACGGTTTAGTAATGCCTTTATGAGTTGATGTTCTGCTCCTTGCGGGTACTTTACTTCCATCAAGTCTATTTTAATCTGAGGTTCATTTGATAAAACATCTTTGAATAGGTTATAAACGTCCTCTTTGTTTGCTTCGATGCCGATGTGTGCCCTTTTACATCCAAGGCACTTCATTATAAACTTCAAGCCCTGGATAATTTCATGAGGTTTATCCAGCATAAGCCAATAATCACAGGTGAGATAGGGCTCGCATTCGGTGCCGTTCATAACAACCGTGTCAATTACCTTGTCTTTTGGCGGGGTAAGTTTTACGTGGGTTGGAAAGGTAGCGCCGCCAAGTCCGACAATTCCAGCCGACTGGATGCGCTGTTTGATTTCGTCAGGTGAGATGTGGTCAATATCGAAATTCTCATTCACACCTTTTATCCAAGAATCGTCCTCCGTTCTTTCTATAATGACAGCAGGGGACTTTATTCCTGTGATTGGGTGCGGCCAGGGTGCAACGTCTACAACCTTGCCTGAAATCGAGGCGTGCACGTTTGC
>MHZD01000188.1:0-2436 GCA_001828645.1 Planctomycetes bacterium RIFOXYC2_FULL_41_27
TGCCGGACCGCCCTATGGGCAAGATCAATAACCTTGGTTAGCTTTGGCGGGGTTATCTTTTTTATATACTTGATAAGTTCCAGCCAATCGATGATAGTCGTATCGGTTTTAGAGATGAAGGAATATGCCCTATCGTAGTCGTTGTTCCTTACCGCATCGAGGTATTTCTCTATTACGACCTTTGGAGAGTCTTTGGCATAGCAAGCCCCGGTTAAGACAATTATGGAAATAAAAAGAATTGAAATTGTTTTTCTCATATTTTTTACCTCCGAATGGTTTTATTTATACTAATGCAAAACACCTGCAAAATTACTATATTGTATTATATCATATTTTGTCATCCTTAACCAATTTTACCGTAATTTTATGCAAGGAGGCAGGAAAAAGGGTAATATTTCAGCTACCTCAGACAGGATATACAGGATTAACAAGATAAAAGCCACCTTAATTCATCCTGATTATCCTGTTAATCCTGTCAAAAATTAGAAAATTATGTGTGGTATTCGGCATTAATGGTGACGTATTCGTGCGAAAGGTCACATGTCCAGACAGTGTCTGAACAATTTCCCAGTCCCAGTTCCAGACGGATAGTAATGTCGCTACCCTTCATAGATGTGCCCAGTTTATTGAGGTCACACTGTGTCGGCATTCCCTTCGCAAAGATCAGGATATCATTAATATAGAGATTGGTCTTTGATTCGTCCAGTTCAACGCCTGCATAACCTGCGGCAGAGACTATGCGACCCCAGTTGGGATCGCACCCATTTATTGCCGTCTTTACCAACGGTGAATCTGCGACTGACCGGGCAATCTTTGTCGCGTCGCTTCGTGACCTTGCACCAACGACGTCAATCTGAATGAATTTCGTAGCGCCTTCACCATCCTTCACAATGGCCTTCGCCAGATAACTGGTTACATAATTTAGCCCCTCTTGAAATACTTGTAGTTCCGGACCTTTGGAGGTGATATTTACGCCGGAAGCGCCATTTGCAATGATTGCGATGGTATCGTTGGTGCTCATGTGGCCGTCAATCGTAATGCGGTTAAAAGAAGATTCTACGGCGTTTCTGAGGCATTCATTGAGAAGTAGGGTGGATATGGAGACATCCGTCGTAAGAAAACACAGCATGGTCGCAAGGTTCGGCGCGATCATTCCTGCGCCTTTAGTAATACCACCCACAATTACATCTTTATTGTTTATCTTTAATCTGACGGCAATGTCTTTTTGTTTTGTATCCGTCGTCATAATGGCCCGTGCCACGTTATTGCCATGTGTTGGGGTGTTTCCCAGAGACGTGGCAGCGGCTTTAATACCGGCAGCGATTTTACCCATTGGAAGGCCCCTTCCTATAATACCGGTAGAGGCGACAATGATTTCATCCTCAGAAATTTTCAAACACCTTGCTGCAATCCGTGCCATTTCCTCGGCATCTTTGTAACCCTGTTCTCCCGTACAGGCATTGGCATTACCGCTGTTAATAACGAAGGCTCGTATGTAACCTTTTTGTGCAACTTTTCTACTCAGCTTTACAGGCGCTGCATAGATTTGATTTGTAGTAAATAAGGCTGCACCAGTCGAGGGATGTTCTGAAAAGATAATTCCCAAGTCGAGACTGTCTTTTATGGTTTTTATTCCACAATAGGTAGCTCCCGCTTTGAATCCCTTTGGGGCAACAATGCATCCTGTAGCAATTATTTCCACGTCAAAAAATACCCTTTCCAGCATGCCATATCAAACGTGAATACGCTGATGGAGTCAAAGATTAATGGGGACTTGTTCTACTGAAGATATTTTGGGCAGGCTAACACTTTCTGTAGATTACATTAAAAAGTACGTTTATAAAATAAACACGGCAGCAGTAACGACAGTAGTCCACAAACCATTCTTATCCCCACGCGCAGCCTGTGTGATGTTTCTGGTTTTTACGATTTTACCGCTCATCCGGTAAGTTTCTTTGCGTTCATCATAGTTCTTTGCAGGGTCGAATTCGATACCCAGTGTACTGGCAAGCATGGTAGCAGCAAGGTCTTCTGCATAATCGCCCGATTTTTCTTCAGTTTCACCAAAGGCATGGTGTTCACTGAGATATCCATAATGTTCGTGTTCGGCTGGAACAGCCATACCGACAGAGGCGGAGATCATCCGATTAGGCTCATTGGTGGAATTTTCACTCATTACGCAAAAAATCACCTGCCCTGCCCTTAACATCGTAACCCCTTGCTCTTTCGTGACAATTTTACAATTGGGCGGGAAGATGCTCGATACCCTCACTAAATTGCATTTTTCAATTCCTGCTTTCCGCAAGGCAAGCTCAAAAGATTGTAACTTGTCTTTGTGTTTTCCAGCACCCTTGGTAAAGAATACCAACCTCGGTATCATCATAATTGATTGGCTCCCTCAATCGATTTTTACTGTATATAATGAATTAAAAAAAA
>MHZD01000188.1:2462-2809 GCA_001828645.1 Planctomycetes bacterium RIFOXYC2_FULL_41_27
TTTTACTGTATATAATGAATTAAAAAAAATTGTTTGCTTAGTGAAGCAAATTTCTAAATAAAATGCAATAGAATTTTATAAATTGAGGCATATTTTTTACACAATTTTTATCTTTGATTGTGTCATCATTTGATGTTGTCGTGGTATCGAGTTTTTTTGTGCATTAAATAGCTATTCCGAAGTCTTGCCGGAAGGTACGGAAATATTGGATTTGTTCCAATATCAACAAGTACAAGACCGGGAGATTTTATTATCGCTCCGAGCAGTTCCGCTACTATTGTTCTTCACATTTGTATTTTCATCAGATATGCAACAATAGCCAATACCATACTCAAGACAATACGATA
>MHZD01000189.1:0-4598 GCA_001828645.1 Planctomycetes bacterium RIFOXYC2_FULL_41_27
CGCCAGAGATTAAAATATCCTCACATGCAGATGGGGAATTTGTAAATACACCCATAATAAACCTAAAGGGGATTGTCTCAGATGATTGCTATGCGAATTCCAATAATATCCTTATTCAGGGGAAAAAGTTATTTATTGAGCTTGCTGAAAAGAATATCAACTTTAGCGAAGACGTGTCCCTCCGTCCCGGCGAAAATGTGATTTGTATGGAAGCGTCAGACCTTACGGGTAAAAGCACAAAGAGAAATCTCACGATAATACGGGATATACATCCTCCAATTTTATATCTGGATGATGTTCAGATACGTCAAAAGGATGGAAAACAAATAGCCTCTGTAAAAGGGACTGTTGTGGATGATTACGGTTTAAAGGAACTGTATATTAACGATACCGAGGTACACATTCATTCACATAAAGAGGATAATTTCGATGAGGATATTGTCTTGACAGACGGTAATAAAATTTCGTTTAAGGTCGTCGATATAGCAGGAAATGAAACAAAAGGCAAACAACAGTTAGACACAAAAGCGTCATTATGGCCCGAAGATACACAGGACAGCGTTAAATACGTCTATCACTCAACACATAAACCCATCTTAATTGCTGCAAGTAAATTTGATAAATCCAGCATCGTGTCACTATTGGCAGTACAGGATGTTAACGTATCGCAATCGTCTCCCCCGGACTCTTCTGCGCCGGACGAAAACAATGGGGAAGAGGCAAAGCCAGAACAAACCCTTCCACAAAGCACGGTGAAGGATACTGTTCCTCCTATAATACACACCGATATAAAATCGGCTATTATTTACGATGCAAACCTCTTCTTTAGCGGGGATGCACACGATGACAGCGGAGTTGACAAGCTCTCCGTGAATCAAAATCCATTAGAAATTCGACAGGGAAAGCATGTCTTCTTCAATCATTTTTTGACGCTGAAGGAAGGGGAAAATACCATTACCGTGAAAGCTGTCGACTCGCAAGGCAACGAAACACAGCTTCCGACGGTGAAGATTACGAAAAAGACCTTTGAGCTTCTTGAAACGGATGCCCGGTATACCGTTGCACTGCTGCCATTAAGGATTTTTACGGAAAAAGGCGTGCCCTCTGAAACAATTTATTCTATGTTACTCAAGGCATTCGATGAAGAGCCGAAGAGATTTAACTTCGTTGAAAGAGATAGAACAAAGCTCGAAGAAATTCTCCATGAGCAAAAGATCAGCAACACCGAACTCACATCCCCGGATGCAGCCATCAGGATTGGCAAGATTCGAGCAGCTGAGGGTATGTTATTTGGAGCTGTGGAAGAAGATACCAAAGGCATTAACGTCATATTACGACTGGTAGACACGGAAACAACCCAGGTGCTTGCAAATGCCGATGTATATGACGAAGATAAGAGTATGAAAAACCTTGAATGGCTCATGCACGGATTATCATTAAAGATGAAACGGCAATTTCCTATGATTGAAGGGAATGTTATCCACGTCTCCGGCAACGGATTCCACGTTAACACCGGCGCTAAAAGCGGCGTTGGCGTAGGCATGAAGTTATTATTGTTCCGGGAAATCAAGGAAGGGGATATTGTATTAAAAGAGCCGCTCGACACCGTTGCCAGGGTAGTACAGGTACAACCAGAAACCTCTTTTGCAAAGGTCATAAGCACGAAAGGCGCGGAAAAGGTAGAAAAGAAAGACCTTGTAATAACGAAATAAACATTTGAGTTTACAGTTTAGAGTTTGAAGTTTGGAGTTATAGGATATAAAAATGGCGACCATTAAAAGATTTGAAGATATTGATGCCTGGCAAAAGGCCTGTGCTGGTTCAGGGCTTGTAGCCTGAACCGAAACATTTTGGTTCAATCGAGGACGATTGAACCAGCAAAAGAAATATAAGTTATGCAGGATGGGTTAAACGAAAGTGAACCCATCATTATTTTCTATTTTTGGTGTTAATATGAAACTAAAACGAATTCTTTTTATACCAATGTTTCTTTTCGTTGTATTTCCTATGGCCCAAAACTCCTTTGCCCAGTTTTCGCTTACACCCCCAAATATCAACTCAACCCCACTTCCTGTAGGTTCTGGCGCAAGGGCTATCGGTCAGGGAAGCGCATTTATTGCGGTGGCAGATGATGCAACGGCTGCATCGTGGAACCCAGGAGCTTTGATGCAATTGGAAAGGCCGGAACTCTCTGTGGTCGGTTCTTTCCTGTCGACACAGCAGGATTTTGATCCCGGCAGTACCGGGTGGTCGCTCGGAGATGAAGCGGTATCGCGTGGTGACCTGAACTATGCCAGCGTTGCTTATCCATTCAGGGTCTTCAGGAAAAATTTTGTCGCCGCCTTGAATTACCAACAGATATACGACTTCCATATGAACCTGGATTTCAAACAGACAACCGAAGACCGGACACCTCCCGCATTAAGCCACAGACAGGATATAGACTTCGAATCAAAGGGAGGGGTTGGCGCATTAACACCTGCCATTTCCATGCTGGTCGTGCCGAAACTATCTGTTGGCGTGGCTATAAATTTTTATACGGACGAATTTTTTGGGAACTACGCATGGAAACAAACCACAAAGTCAAGAGGAAGAGGTACTTTTGAAGGCGACAATATCACCACTGCATATGATTCAAACGAAACGTTCAAGAATTTTCAGGCAATTAACGTAACAACCGGCATACTGTGGGACATTTGGGAAAAAGAGGACAAACTCCTCACCTTTGGCGCTGTTTATGATACGCCATATACGGCTGATGTAGACCGCATTACCAATTTTAGGTCGATATCTACCCTTGGACAATCGACAGGCCGTGAAAGAAAAAATTTTGAAGTAGATTACCCTATGTCACTCGGTTTGGGACTGGGTTTTCGTTATAACGATGCGTTATCCTTCTCGATGGACTTGACGTGGACGGATTGGTCTGTGTTTAAGCAAAAAGATGAAGACGGAAACAAGTCACGCCCTTTGGGAGGCGCATCTACAGACAGAAAGATCGATGATACCTATACGGTGAGATGTGGTACGGAATACTTGATATTTGGGAAAAAGGTAATAATCCCCGTTCGTGGCGGGCTTTTCTACGACCCTCGCCCATCCCTGGATGATCCCACAGATGTGTACGGCTTTAGCGTGGGAAGCGGGATTACTTTCAAACGATTTAGCCTCGATTGCGCCTATCAATTCCGATGGGCAAATGACGTGGATGGTGAAGACTTCGGTCTCTCAGGAGCAGATTTCGATCTCAACGATCACATGCTCCTGGCTTCTGTTATCGTCTATTTTTAATTTTGCTGAAAAAATTAAAAAAGTTTGCAATTTTCTTCATTTTTGTTTTACTGTCATTCTAAGGAAAAAGCAATTTCCTATCAACCTATCAACTAAAGCGGGGTAAAGGTAAGACCAAAATTGTAAAACAAAAAATATTATACTTTTTGTTTGCTATGAAAACCAAGTTATCTCACAGAGTTAATAACCTAACTTCTCGAGTTCTGGATAAAACTTTCCTTCCTCAAATGCTATCCTGCCCACAAGCGCACTCTTTATACCACCGAAATCCTTTGAAAAACCATCACTATTTGCTGCACTTACAGATGAATATTTATCAAAAAAAGGTAACAATGCCGTTTGAGCAACGTTACCGAGGTCATCCATAAATGATTGTCCTGACGACTTAAATGATGCAGTGGCATTAGCCTTATCCATTGCTTCTTTTATGACTTTATTTTCCTCGCCAACATGCGCTAATAAAGCCCCCTTTAATGCATTAAGTTTATCAACTCTTTGTTGTCCACTAGCAGACTCAATCTCTCCTAATAAACCCGCTGCCGCTTGATGAGTTGCCTTAAAATTAGCCACAGTTACTCCCATATTATCATTCTCCTTTCTTTATTAGAAAAATTTTTACCCCGCTTAAGTTTGTATAGGCATGAAAATACTGAAGAAAGTAGAACACCTACTTCAGGCTTGATATTTATTTTTTTGACATTGTTATTTTACAAATATACAATTTGAGAAAACTCAATTATGTAATAATGTAACAATATTTACAGACAATGACAAGGAAAAATATATTTAAGAGATATCAGGTGTCATTTGACAGTAAAACGCAGGCTTGAGAAATCTTCTTTCCCACGATAATCCCAATACAAGGATCCTCTTGCGCCGAGTTGTTCCAGAAAACGTGTGACAAGGGACCACTGTATTGGGTCGACCTCGTTCATGTCTGCGGGGGTGCCGTCTTGAAGTAGAACATTATCCTTAGCTTGCTTGGATTCTCCTTATAACGTTCATAAGCTCTGTTGAATTCCTCCTCGGTTCCTGAACATGCGCGGCCCGTAAGGGTTCCAAACTTCTTCCACAGAATGCCTATGAAGATATCGTAACTGTCACCAATCTGCTCATTGATCACAGCTTGAGCGTCTCCCCACACACTCAGATAAGCGTGAGTCTCCCACCGTATCAATTCCAGACGGATTGATTTCGACGTGACCCAGAGATGGTTCAGTTCACGGATGACTTATTCAAGCGCCTCTCGTTCTTCAGAAACGTCATCAGACGACGCGACAAAGACGGAAAGTACCGACACTTGCTTT
>MHZD01000189.1:4670-4805 GCA_001828645.1 Planctomycetes bacterium RIFOXYC2_FULL_41_27
ACAGACATTATTGATTTTCGTGTTGTGGTGTAAATATATATAATTCAGCTTGTTTTGTCAATTATGTTTTAATACTGAAAAGCAAAATACTGAAAGTGAGTTTACTACATGAAATTGCTTAATCAAGTCCTAGAT